>JBIIAK010000003.1:0-18634 GCA_044239945.1 Microbacteriaceae bacterium | reverse complement strand
AATGAGTGACTCTGGGACGAAACGACCGCCGTATTCTCCGAAGTACGGACCTAGCTCAGCGCGAAGGGACATCAGCTCACCTCTCGGAATTGTTCAACGACCGCGCGGGCGTTCCCGGCCGTCACGAATGCTTCTCCGACGAGAACCACGTCAGCACCAGCTGATCGGTATGCCTTAACATCATCGACGGTGTCCACTGCTGATTCCGCGACAGCGATAGCGTCTGCGGGAATGAGATCTCGAACCATTCCAAAAAGAGTTCGATCGAGTTCGAAGGTCGACAGATTTCGAGCATTAACACCGATCAGCCCGGCGCCAATGTCAGCCGCTTGGCGGACTTCATCGGCCGAGTGCGCTTCGACGAGAACAGTGAGGCCCAATTGACGGGAAAACTCGTGGAGTCGTTCGAGAGCAGACCGGTCGAGAGCAGCGACGATTAAGAGGACGATGTCGGCCCCGACCGCACGCGCTTCGAGAATCTGGTATTCCTCAGAGATGAAGTCCTTACGCAACAGCGGCACCGCCACACGTTCTCGAACGTCTTCTAGGTCGCGCAGGGTTCCACCGAAACGTCGTTCCTCGGTCAAAACCGAGATCGCATCCGCTCCACCCTCGACATACGACTCGGCAAGAGCGGGGGCATCATCAATCGCGGCGAGTGCACCCTTCGAGGGACTCGCCCTCTTGATCTCGGCAATCAATCGAACATGGTGCGTCGGCGCTAGGGACTGATACGCATCAATCGGGTCATGCCTCCGAAGAGCTCGCCGCTCAATCTCGGCATAGGAAACGCTCTCACGCCGCGTAGCTGCGTCTTCGAGCGCTCCAGCAGTCAAGGCGTCCAGCACGACTAGTGCGGGGCCTTGGTCTTTGAGCCGCCAACGCCGTAACCAGCTTTCGCCATGAGCGTTCCGATGATTGGCCCGACAACGAGAAGCGAAGAGCTCGCCCAGACAAGGAGGGGCTGGTCGAGCCAGAAGAACAAGGTTCCCGCCGTAGCACCAATGAGCATAATTGTTACCCCGGTCCAGGCAGCGGGAGAAGAGCCGTGTCCGGGATCGTGCGCGTCGTTCATGTCGTTCCTCCTGGCCTTCAGTCTAGCGCGGGGCGCAAGGCGTTCGCCGCGGCGATTGCCCGAAGCGGGGCAGCCGCTTTGTTGACTGTCTCGTCGTACTCGCTCTGTGGAACTGAGTCAGCGACGATGCCAGCGCCCGCTTGCACTGATGCTCTTCCGTCCACAATGACAGCAGTTCGGATGGCTATCGCCAGGTCTGAGTCACCGCCGAAACCGATGTACCCAACCACTCCCCCGTACACTCCGCGACCAGCGGGTTCCAGCTCGTCAATGATCTCGAGTGCGCGTGGTTTTGGAGCTCCGGATAGCGTTCCCGCCGGAAAAGTCGCTCGGAAGACGTCAATCGGGGTTGACCCCGGCGCGAGGTCGCCTTCGACACTCGATACGAGGTGCATGATGTGCGAGAAACGTTCGACGTTCATGAACTCGGTGACCTCGACCGTTCCCGGGGTGCACACGCGTGAGAGATCATTACGTGCCAAATCGACGAGCATCAGGTGTTCGGCGCGCTCCTTCGCATCGGCAAGCAATCCCTCGGCCAACTGAGCGTCTCGTTCAGGTGTGTCTCCGCGTGGTCGGCTACCCGCGATGGGGTGGCTGAACACGCGATCGTTGTTGACTTTGACAAGAGCCTCGGGAGAGGACCCCACCACCGCGAAAGGTTTCCCGTCAGCGCTTTCGAGGTTCAGA
This sequence comes from Microbacteriaceae bacterium, assembly GCA_044239945.1. Lineage (GTDB taxonomy): Bacteria > Actinomycetota > Actinomycetes > Actinomycetales > Microbacteriaceae > MWH-TA3. The sequence goes on along the minus strand of JBIIAK010000003.1, from coordinate 16,869 downwards.
AGGTACATGTATGGCGACGGATTGAGTGCCCGCAACATTCGATAGACATCCGTGCTGGTGGACGTTACCTCGGTGTCAAAACGCTGAGAGATGACCACTTGGAAAACATCACCCTCATGAATAAAGTTTTGAGAAGTCGACACCGAATTGAGGAACGTCTGGGCCTCGGTGCGATAGCTCGGATTCGGTGCTGTCGTCGCGGGTGGCGCCAGTGGCGCGAGGGACACCGCGGTTCTGAGGCTCACCGTGATTTCTTCTAAACGCGACTGCGCGGAATCCCAGAGGTCGTCAAGGTCATCGGTAGCTAACACAGCGGTCGCGACGTGCAACAACGACGTGCGGTGGTCGAACACCAGCAGGTCGCGGACGAACAACAGTGATTGTCCCGGAACTCCCGATTCGTCCGTTGGCGCATTGGGTAAATTCTCTATTTCTCTAATGGTGTCCCAGCCCAGATACCCGACTAACCCGCTCGTCAACGGCGGCAGTTCGGTCGGGGCCGGTGACGCCCATCGTGCATACAACGCGTCGAGCGCGTCGAGCCGCCGTGCCGGGACGGTTCCTCCGAAGGCACGCTCTTCGGACAATCCGCTGTCAAGCCACACTGATTGACCCCCTCGTTCAGTGAGGCAACCCCACGCCGAGAGCCCCACGAACGAGTAACGCGACCAAATGCCTCCCTGTTCAGCTGATTCGAGAAGAAAGGTGCCGGGTCGCCCGTCCGTGAGATGCGAATACAGCGCAACAGGAGAGACGGAGTCGACGAACACCGAGCGGATGACCGTGATGACAGGGCCTAAAGCCGCGGCACGCTCGAATTCGGCACGTGTCGTTGTCATGCTTTCACGCCCTTTGTCGTCAGAACTGGATGAACGGGGACCCTACCCTCGGTGCTGGGTACTGGCTCTCTAATCGGTTAGCGGACGGCCAGGAGATCGATGACGAAGACCAACGTCTGACCGGATAAACGATGACCGCCGCCAGCAGGTCCGTACGCCCACATCGGAGGACAAATGAGTTTCCTACGCCCGCCCACCTTCATTCCGGGAATTCCCTCTTGCCACCCGCGAATCAGACCATTCAGAGGGAATTCGATGCTTTCGCCACGATTCCATGATGCGTCAAATTCTTCTCCGTCGAACGTCACACCGAGGTAATGGACTTCGACGTTGCCGCCTGGCGACGCCTCGTCACCGTCGCCAACCGTGAGGTCCTCGATGACGAGTTCGGTGGGTTCCGGTCCAAGCGTGGGTTCAATTTCGGGCTTATTCATGTTGCTCCTAGTGATGCGAATGTTCTCGGGCAATCCTACGGAGATTCTCGATAGCCATTGATGGATTGTCGGTGCCGTAAACGGCCGAGCCCGCGACAAAAGTGTCAGCACCAGCTTCCGCTGCGAGTTCAATCGTGAGAGCATCTACCCCGCCGTCGACTTGAATCCAGAACTCGGTTCCGGTCTTTGCTCGAAACGCTGCGACCTCTCGAACCTTCTGCATCTGATCCGCCAAAAATTTTTGGCCGCCGAACCCCGGCTCGACGGTCATCACGAGGATTTGGTCGAAGAGTTGGGCGATCTCTTCGATCTCGGAAAATGGCGTTCCGGGTTTGAGCGCGATACCGACTCGTGAACCTACGTCGTGGATGGCGGAGGCAACAGCAACCGGGTCGGTTGTCGCCTCGATGTGAATCGTGACGGACTCTGCGCCCAACTCGGCGTAACCCGGCGCCCAGCGATCTTGATCCGCGATCATGAGGTGGACATCGAGCGGAATCGGTGACGTTGCCTTGATCCGCTCAACCATTTGAGGACCAAAGGTGAGGTTGGGGACGAAGTGGTTGTCCATCACGTCCACGTGAGCAAAATCAGCGTTATCAATCCGCGCCAAATCGTGGGCCATGTTGGCGAAATCCGCACTGAGGATGCTGGGGTTGATTCGAACTGTCATTTCCGTCAGGCTATCGCGTCCGGCGAATCAACTGAATGAACATCGCATCGGTGTCGTGTCGGTGTGGGTACAACTGAACCGCTGTACCACGCGTCGCCTCCGTCACTTGAGGGGCGACAGACCCGAGAGTCGCAGCCGTATCTAAAGCCTCGGCTTCGGGATGCTCGGCAAGAACCGCGTCCACAACATCGACCGTTTCTTCGGTGAGAGGCGAGCACGTCACGTAGGCAACGACGCCGCCGACCGTGAGGCTACCCAGCGCGGCAGTGAGCAACTCGCGTTGTAGTGGGACGAGTTCGTCAAGGTCTTTAGGGCTTTTTCGCCAGCGCGATTCGGGCCGTCTGCGCAATGCGCCCAGTCCGGTACATGGTGCGTCGACGAGGATTCGGTCAAAGGCGTCGGGGTTGTCGGAACACAACTCGCGTCCGTCGCGAACGGTGATTTGTACCCGCCCGCCGAACGGCGCAAGCGATTTTCGCACGAGCTCTGCTCGATGCGCTTGCACCTCGTTGGCCTCAAGAGTCGCACCGGCAACCAGGCCCACCGCTGCGAGGACGGCGGTCTTGCCACCCGGCCCTGCACACAGATCGAGCCAACGTTCGCCACTCCGAACTGGCGACACAGCGGTCAACAGCAACGCCGCCAATTGAGAGCCTTCGTCTTGAACCCGAACAACTCCATCGGCGACTCCGGGCTCCTCGGTCAAAGAACCGCCGCGGGAACGAAAACCTAAAGGTGAAAAAGGCGTGGATTCAGCATCTATTGGTCGATTTGCGAGTCCAGGGAGTGCAATAAGCGTCGGAACGGGTGGTGCGTTGTTGGCGTCGAGCAGTTCGTCAGCCTCACTGGATCCCAGTAAATCAGTGAACTCTCGGACAATCCATTCGGGGTGAGAGTAGGCAATCGCTCGACCAGCGACATCGGTCGCGTTCGCCGTGATTGTCGCTCGCCACTCGTCGGGCGTGCGCTTTGATACAGCCCGAAGCGTCGCGTTGACAAAACCGGATGCGCGACGAACACGCCGGTTCGCGAGATTCACCCACTCATTGATGATGTGAGGCGGGTCGCGTCGAACAATTAGTTCGTAGCTGGCCAACCGCAACAGGTCGAGTACATCGGCATCAACGCGTTCCCACGATCCCGTCACGCAGTCGCGGAGGACCGCGTCCAACAATGACCGCCACCGAATCGAGCCATAGGTCAAATCGGTCGCATGTCCGGAGTCCCGTGAACTCAGTCGAGCGTCACGAATTGCATTCGGCAGAATCAAATTTGAATACGCGTCGTCGATTCGCACGTGCGCCGTGACGTCAAGCGCGACCTCCCGCGCCGTCGTCATTCACACACCAGAGACGAGCGTTGTCCCCTCACCCAGTCCGCAGCCGACATCATCGTTTTTCCCGCTGGCTTCACTTCCAACAATTCGACCGAATCGCTGCCGGTGCCGACGAAGACACGTCCTGCGCTGTCTACCACCTCACCGCGTGGGAAAGGGGGTCCGATTTTGCGTGCAACCCGCCCGATAGCGAGTGACTCGCCATTGACGTTCGTGTACGCCCCCGGTTCGGTGGTGACGGCTCTGATCCGCGTGATGATCGTGGACGCGTCGAGTGACCAGTCAATCCGACCGTCCTCGCGAATCATCTTGGGAGCGAAACTGGGATCGCCCGTCTGCTCCGTTGCCGTGACCGCATCGGTCACCACAAGCCGGAGTGTGCCGACAAGTTCGTCGGTGGTGCTGTTCGCTATTCGAGCCAACGCTTCGGAAGCTGTCTCGGAGTCCTCAAATGGAATCGACCGACTGAAGTACACCGGTCCCGCATCCATTTCCGGGACGAGCCGAAAGATCGAAATGCCCGACGCCGATTCACCATTCCACAGCGAGCGTTGAACGGGAGCAGCTCCACGGTACTTCGGCAGGACAGAAAAATGGACATTCGCCCAGCCGTGTGTGGGTTCGGAGAGGAGCCGGGGAGGCACGAGACCCCCGTACGCGACGACGACCCCCATATCGACCTCGGGAATCTCGACCTCGCGAAGCGAATTGGCCTTGATAATCGGCAGGTTGAGGTCCGTCGCTGCGCGCGCGACAGCCGTGGGGGTCACAATGCCTTTCCTGCCCTGACGCGAATCCTCTCGGGTAATCACGGCGCGGATGTCGAAACGAGCATCGTGAAGAGCACGCAGATAAGGCACCGCAACCTCGGGGCTGCCGGCAAACACGATGCGTGTACTCATGATTTCATTGTTTCAGTCATTGTCTACATCGTCGAAAATCGAGAGATCGTCGCAGTGCACACGGACGTTCACGGCGTTCGTGGCAACAGTGTGCACTCGAATCGCAGAGATAGCGGCCGGCGCTGTCCGGTAGTCCGCCAGAACAACGATGCGGAACGAGTCGCCATCTTTGGCAGGTCCCATAATCCGATGACCGGAAACCTCGTCGAGCTCACGAACCGACTGTAGGTCCTTGATGGAACCGCGAACCGCGATTGCTCTGGTTGCCGGCGGGAATCCCAACGCGCGCCGTTCCCGCAATTCCGTTTCGATGATTGTTTCCCACTGGTTCGAGGCGAACAGGCTCGCGAACGCGCCGTCAACGTTCGCCAGCACAACTGTGGCTGCGTCAGCCGCGAGGCTGGCAGCGTGACCCCACCACCGCAGACAGTTTTCTGAGGTGCGAAGGCCCGGACGCTGAAGTTCTTTGTCCCCGTCGACAATCAGAACCGCCTCGTATCCTCCGGAGACGATTGGCTCGGCGCCGCGCGTCGCAATTACGAGAGATGCTCGGCGCGGAACCTCGAGAGCGCGATGTTCCCCATCGGCCACCACCACGGGCACACCGGGGAATGCACGACCCAATTCATCGGCGGTCCGAACGGATCCGACTCCAGACCAGGCTGTTTCGCGCCCCGAACAATGTGCGCACTTCAAACCGATTGGGGTGAGGCCACAGACACGACACAGGACAGTTCCGTCTCGATTACCTGATAGCAGTGACCTACAGGTTCCACAGCGGTGAGGGGTCCTACACGCGGCGCACACGACCTGCGGCGTGAAGCCGGGTCTCGACACTTGGACAAGCACCGGCCCTCGTTCAAGTGCTTCACGAAGAACTTTCCACCCGCTGGATGGAATGCGGGCGCGCGATGCATAACCGTCATCGCTGACGTCGTTTGCCAACATCACGGTGGACCTGGATGGTTTTGTGACGTTCGGTTCCACGAAACCGAGCTCGACAAATCGCGTCACCTCAACCGACGGTGTGATTGAGGCGAAGACGAGACGCCCACCCTCGATGGAGTTTCGAACGACCGCTGCGTCTCTCGCGTGGACATAAGGCGTGTGTGGTTCCTCTAACAGCGGATCTGACTCGTCGACGACGACGAGCAATTCAAGGTCGAGGACCGGCGCGTACACCGCAGCTCGCGTACCGATAACGATGCGCGCGTCGCCAGAAAGGATGTCGAGGTAGCGTCCATAGCGTTCGGAGGGCGTCCCCGAGGAATCGACGGTGACATGGGGAACGTCACCGAGTGCGCGACTGAGAAGTGCCAAATCGCGCCAATCGGGCACCACCACAATTACTCCAGCCTGCGCTTGTCTGACGAGAACAGCTATTTGCGCAAGGGACCGCAGAGTGGGTCCGTCTGGTGTTTCAACAACACCTGCGTCGAGAGTAAGCGCGGTTCGTTCGATGGTCCGTGGCACCGGCATGTCGCGCGGTGAGACCTCCCTTCCCCTCTCGATTCGGACGCCACGTTTCGGAATCGCTCCGCGAAGCACATCGGCTGCGCCACCACCGTTCCGGTCGGCTACCGTGCGGGCCAAACTCCACAGTGCGGGAGTGAGGACTGGCACACTTCCGTGGGTTGACTCGATTTCGGCCAACACCATCTCGGACGAAGACTTTTCCGAAATGTGAACGACGAAGGCGTCGATACGACGTGTACCACCCTTGCCTAAAGGGACTCGGACACGGCATCCTACGACTACATCGTTCACCAACTCGTCGGGGATCACATAATCGAGCAACCGGTCTAGCCGCGGCACGGGCGACTCGACCAACACGTGAGCGACTAGCCGCGTCACCGCTAACCGATTTCGGAGAGAGCGGCGCGAATGGCGTCAACCCGATCGAGACGTTCCCACGTGAAGTTCTCACTCTCACGACCAAAATGACCGTAGGTGGCCGTTTCGCGGAAGTTCCTATTCAGAAGGTCTAAGTCACGGATGATCGCAGCGGGACGTAGGTCGAAAACTGATTCAAGAACGCGTCGAATTGTATCGAGAGGAACAGTCTCTGTGCCGAATGCTTCGACATACAGGCCGATCGGCTGAGCGACACCGATCGCATAAGCAACTTGTACCTCAAGACGGTCGGCTAGCCCGGCAGCGACAGCGTTCTTTGCCACCCAACGCATTGCGTAAGCTCCTGAGCGATCCACTTTTGATGGATCCTTACCCGAAAACGCCCCTCCGCCGTGACGTGCGGCTCCACCGTAGGTGTCGACAATAATTTTGCGACCCGTTAATCCCGCATCGCTCCCCGGTCCGCCGTGTTCGAACGATCCCGAAGGATTGATGAAATAGGAAACGTCGCTCATGTCAAGACCAGAACCCTCAAACACGGGTTGGATGACGTGTTCCCGGATGTCGGCCTCAATGCGGTCTTGCGAAATGGCGTGGTCATCGATTGTTGGAGCATGCTGGGTCGACACAACGATCGCGTTAACGCTGCGCGGTACGTGACCTTCGTATCCGATGGTTACTTGGGTTTTTCCGTCCGGACGGAGGTACGAGACAATTCCCCGTTTGCGAACTTCTTCTAGGCGTTCCGCCAGGCGGTGGGCGAAATAGATTGGTGCTGGCATGAACACTGGTGTCTCGTTGCACGCAAATCCGAACATCAGCCCTTGGTCCCCAGCACCGAGCTCGTCTCCTTTATCGACCGCGCTATTAATCTCAGGCGACTGTTCCGCGATTGACATCATGATTCCGCAGGTTCGCCCGTCAAAATCGACTTCTGCGGAATCGTAGCCAATGTCCAGAATCGCATCGCGCACAACCCGATCGATATCAACGTAGCCCTCGGTGCGGACCTCCCCCGCGACATGGATAAGTCCACCGGAAGCGAGGCATTCAACTGCAACCTTTGAATTCCGATCTTGCGCGAGGATTGCGTCAAGAATCGCGTCAGACAATTGGTCACACAATTTGTCCGGATGGCCGCTCGTCACGGACTCGCTAGTGAAAAGGCGAAGGGTCATAGGGCAACTACTTTCTGTCGGCTGACAATTTTGAGCGACCGAGCAATCAATATCCAAGTTAGGTCGACGAAGCCGACAACACAGAAGTCGACGGTGCTCTCTACGAGCGTACTCTCGGGTACGGACGAATCTCATCGTGACGCAGCAACGATGCGTGACCTTCTGTTTGCGGTGCTACTTCTTGCTAACGAGCTCGACCATTCCCTCGTTGATTTCGCGCATTGCAATAGTGAGCGGCTTTTCGTCTACTGAGAACTCAACGAGCGGACCCGCCGTGGTGACGGTGCCTTCAGCGCGTTCAACGTAGTACTCGTTGATTTCACGGGCGCGCTTGGACGCTACGATCACGAGCTGATACTTCGAATCGACCCTCTCGAGGAGTTCGTCGATGGGAGGGTCAATAATGCCCTTGCTCGTGTTCATAATTCACCTTCCACTTAGTTGCCGTCCAACAAGTGTACGACGGCTTCCGCGGCAGTTTCGACACTGTCATTGACAATTCGGACGTCAAATTCCGATTGAGCATCAAATTCAACCTTCGCCGACTCTAAGCGTCGGGCTTGTTCTTCTGGACTCTCGGTTCCACGAGTCTGCAACCTGCGAACAAGTTCATCCCAGGACGGCGGTAGAAGGAATACCAGCAAGGCCTCGGGCATTGCGTTCTTGACCTGCCGTGCGCCCTGTATGTCGATCTCGAGGATGATGCTGGATCCGTTGTCCAGCGCAGCGTCAATCGGCCCGCGAGGAGTGCCGTAACGGTGCTGACCGTGAACGACCGCCCACTCCAACATCTGTTTCGTCGCGACGAGCTGGTCGAATTCAGCTTCCGATACGAACAGGTAATGCTCACCGTCAACTTCCCCGGGACGAGGCGGACGCGTAGTCGCCGAGACCGAGAATTTGACGTTGGGGTGCCGTTCTCTTATCCGCGCAACGACAGTTCCCTTGCCCACCGCGGTCGGTCCCGCCACGACAACAAGACGCCCGCGCTGTATCGCGTGGCTGTCGCGAGTTTGTCGCCCGAGTAGCCACACGCGCAGCGCTTCCTCCTGGCGCGCGCCCAATGCCCCGAGCCGCTTCCGTGGTGATATGCCCAAATAATCGAGGATTCGGGGGATCTTGATGGCTCCGATTCCGGCGATACTCCCGAGGAACTCTGTGATCCGCAGACCCGCGGCAGCCGACTGCGTGTCGTGCCGTGCCTCGAGGGCGACCGAGAGCGGACTTCTCTCTCCTGATCGAATCGCGTGCTTAACGGTTGCCCGCGCACGACGCCGCTCCACAGCAACTAAGGACGCTTCACGGGGATCTCGCATCAGAGCCCTAATTCTCGCAGGTGTCGGTCGATCGAGCGAGGAATCTTCGCAAGACCGTCCAGAACGATGCTTCGACTAACCGATGGAATGACCCTCTTGGTCGCAGCCCCGAAAATGCTCGAGATGTCAGTCAAAGACGCACCTTGAAAACCAAAACCAGGAGCGAGCACAAGCAAACCTTCGAGATCGGCTCCAGTTAAGCCACTTTCGGCGATGCCGCGTGTTGCGCCAACTACAATGCCAACGGTGTTGGTGTTTCCCGTTCGTTCGCGCGCAAACCGAGCAACGAGAGCGGGCAACGTTACGCTGGCTAATGATGCTCTTTGAACATCATCGGCATCGGGGTTCGAGGTCGCACTGAGCACGAAAACAGTAGCCCCATTAGTCTCGGCTCGCGAAAACGCCGACTCGAGGGCGTCAAAGCCCAAATAGGGGTTCACCGTGAGCCCATCACTGTGCAGGGGCCCGCCCCCTATCCAGGAATCCGCGTAAGCACCCATTGTAGATCCGATGTCTCCGCGCTTGGCGTCAGCAATGACCGCAAGTCCCGCCTCCCTGGCCTCGCGAATCAGCACTTCCAAGACGCTATATCCAGCAGAGCCGAATCGCTCGAAATAGGCCACTTGGGGTTTCACAATTCCGACGCGAGAGGCAGCTGCCGCCGTGATCGATCTCGCAAATTCCAAAGCTCCGTCGGCAGTGTCGGCCAGCCCGAATGAAACCAAAGCGTCCGCGCTTGGATCAATTCCGATGCACAGTGGGCCGACCGCCTCGACAATCGAGTCAAACCGAGCGCCGAGACCCGTCACCATGACTTACGGTCCGTTGCGTACTCTTGCAGGGAACGAACCGAAATCGGTTCACTGGACGATTCGATGGCCGCGACGGCGGCCGACACCTGTGCGATTGTCGTCACCAGTGCTTTGTCGGCAGCAACCGCTTCGCGTCTGATCTCCATGCCGTCCGCTCGAGCGCTTCGCCCCGATGGCGTGTTGATTATCAGATCAACTGACCCGGCTCGAATCAGGTCGATGATTGACTCCTCGCCCACATCAGCCTCGTAGTGCTTTCGGACCGTCGTCACCGGTACACCGTTTCTCGCCAGTATGTCTGCGGTTCCTCCCGTTGCCAAAACAGTGAAACCAAGTTGCGCGAGTCGCTGAATCGGCAGAACAATCGATCGTTTGTCGCGATCGGCGACGGACACAAAAACCGAACCGCTTGTTGGAAGACCTCCATACGCGGCGTCCTGACTCTTGCGAAACGCGAGCGGGAAATTACGGTCGATTCCCATAACCTCGCCGGTTGAGCGCATTTCCGGCCCCAATACTGCGTCGACGACACGACCTTCGAGCGTTCGAAACCGCTTGAACGGAAGGACTGCCTCTTTGACCGCAACCGGCGACAAGCGCGAAACTCTCGATCCGTCTTGCTCGGGGAGGTGCCCGTCACGAACGAGTTCAGAAATGCTCCTGCCAACCATGATGAGCGACGCCGCCTTCGCAAGTTGAGTTCCCATCGCCTTCGACACAAAAGGCACCGTGCGACTGGCTCGAGGGTTCGCCTCAAGAACATACAGAACTCCAGCGGACACAGCGAACTGGACGTTGAGCAGTCCGCGAACGCCGATTCCAATTGCGATTGCTTTCGTTGCGGCGGTAACGTCATCAATCACACCCCGACCGAGAGTGACCGGAGGTAACGTACATGCAGAATCGCCCGAGTGAACGCCTGCTTCCTCAATGTGTTCCATGATTCCGCCGATGTATAAACGTTCTCCGTCGAAGAGCGCATCGACGTCAATTTCGATTGCATCTTCGAGGAACCGATCAACCAATAGTGGAGCGTTCAGACCGATGATCGCCAAATCCTGTATTCGTTCAAAATAGTCACGTAGTGATTCCGAGTCGTAGATCATCTCCATCCCGCGACCACCGAGCACATACGACGGCCGCACCAGCACCGGGTAGCCGACCTCGTGGGCGACGGTGATTGCTGACTCGACATCGACCGCAACGCCGTTTCGTGGTGCAACAAGACCGCACGCGTCGAGCACCTCAGCGAAGCGCCCTCGTTCTTCGGCAATGTCAATCGCATCTGGTGAAGTTCCCAGGATGGTCACACCGTTGCTCTCGAGCCCGTGTGCGAGACCGAGCGCGGTCTGACCGCCGAGTTGCACGATTGCGCCGAGAATAGTTCCGCTTGCGCTCTCTGCGTCGATGACGGCGAGCACGTCCTCGAGCGTGAGTGGTTCGAAATAGAGACGATCACTCGTGTCGTAGTCCGTTGACACCGTCTCGGGGTTGCAGTTGATCATGATGGTTTCGTAACCAGCGTCCGATAGGGCGAACGATGCGTGAACACACGAGTAATCGAACTCAATTCCTTGCCCGATTCGGTTCGGTCCCGACCCGATGATGATGACCTTGGTCCGGTCAGAAGGAATCACTTCGGTCTCGGTGTCATACGACGAGTAGTGGTAGGGGGTTAGCGCAGGGAACTCTCCCGCGCAGGTATCGACCGTCTTGAAGACGGGACGAATGCCGTGCTCGAGACGGAATGCCCGGACAGCGTCCTCTGTCGTGTCCCAAATGTCCGCGAGTTGGCCATCGCTGAAGCCGTGGTTCTTTGCGGATCGAATGGCGTCGGCCGTCATCGGACCAGACGCTAGCTCTGCCGCAACCTCATTGATGAGCACGATCTGATCGAGAAACCAAGGGTCGATTGCGGTCGCATCAAACGCCTGCTCAATACTCGCCCCCGCTCGCAACGCCTGCTGCAACGTAACGATTCGGCCATCGGTCGGAATTCGTGATTCTTCGAGAAGAGCAGCAACGTCACCGACTGGCCCATTCCAGTGGAAGGAACTCCCACGCTTTTCGAGCGACCGAAGAGATTTTTGCAGAGCGGTCGTGAAGTTTCTACCAATAGCCATTGCCTCTCCGACGCTCTTCATCGTCGTGGTCAATCCCGCATCGGCATCGGGGAACTTCTCGAAGTTGAAACGCGGTACCTTGACGACGACATAGTCGAGCGTCGGTTCGAACGACGCCGGAGTTACACCCGTGATGTCGTTCGGAATCTCGTCAAGTCGGTAACCGATTGCCAACTTCGCGGCAATCTTTGCGATAGGAAAGCCCGTCGCCTTCGACGCGAGCGCACTTGATCGACTCACGCGCGGGTTCATCTCGATAACAATCACGCGACCGTTCGCGGGATCGATCGCGAACTGGATGTTGCACCCGCCCGTATCAACACCCACAGCTCGAATGATTCGGATACCGATGTCGCGAAGGTTTTGATATTCGCGGTCGGTCAGTGTCAGAGCCGGTGCAACCGTGAGCGAATCCCCCGTGTGCACACCGACCGGATCAATGTTTTCAATCGAGCAGACGACTACGGTGTTGTCGGTAGAGTCACGCATCAACTCGAGTTCATATTCTTTCCACCCCAGAATTGACTCTTCGAGCAACACCTCGCTCGTCGGGCTTTCGTGGATACCGTTTTCGACCATTCGACGGAGTTCCGGCTCGTCGTGGGCGAAACCGGAACCGAGTCCCCCCATCGTGAACGATGGGCGTATGACGACCGGATAGCCGGTCACCGTGACGAAGTCAAGTGCTCCTTCGACCGACTGCACGATGACACTCTGCGCAACATCCGCTCCGCACTCGAGGACCAAATCCTTGAAAATCTGACGGTCCTCGCCGCGGCGAATGGCGTCGAACTTTGCGCCAATGAGTTCGACGTTGTACTTCGCGAGTATTCCTTCCTCGTGCAATGCCATGGCAGCATTCAACGCGGTCTGACCACCGAGAGTTGGGAGGATTGCGTCGGGCTTTTCCTTCAGGATGATTGCTTCGATAGCTGCGGTCGTAATCGGTTCGATGTAGGTCGCATCGGCAAAATCAGGATCGGTCATAATGGTCGCGGGATTCGAGTTGATCAAGATGACTCGGATACCTTCGGCGCGAAGAACGCGACACGCTTGGGTTCCCGAATAGTCAAACTCGGCTGCTTGACCAATCACAATCGGTCCGGACCCGATTACGAGGACGGAATTGATGTCATCGCGTTTGGGCATTACGCGGCTCCTTGGTTAGTAACCACAAGATCTCGAAACTGATCAAACAAATAGGTCGAATCGTGCGGTCCCGCCGTAGCCTCAGGATGGTATTGCACGCTGAATGCTGGTCGATCGAGCGCACGAAGACCTTCAACGCAGTCGTCGTTCAGCCCAACGTGACTGACCTCAACCCTTCCGAAACCGGCCGGCGAATCAATCACGCCATCAGTCGGGGCATTCACCGCGAAACCATGGTTATGAGCCGTGATTTCGATCCGGCCGGTCTCCTTGTCAAGCACGGGCTGGTTGATGCCGCGGTGCCCGTATTTGAGTTTGTAGGTATCAAAGCCGAGAGCACGACCGAGTAGTTGATTGCCGAAACAGATTCCAAAGAACGGGATGCCCTTCTCAAGAACCCCCCGCAGAAGTTCGACGTGACGTTCGGAAGCGCTCGGGTCACCGGGGCCATTCGAATAGAACACCCCGACCGGGTTGATGGCGAGAATATCGTCTAGGGTCACCGACTGCGGCAGCACGTGTACCTCGAAGCCGCGAGCCGCGAGATGTCCGAGCGTTGCGTTCTTGACTCCCAAATCGAGAACGGCGAGGGCGCCTATCGATAGACCAATCGGGGGAACCACATATGTCTGCGTCACAGAGACTTCTGCCGAAAGGTTGCGACCCGACATCTCGGGAGCCGCGGCGACCGCGGCGAGGTACTGTTCGGTGGTTCGACCGTCGATCGGGAAAATGCCGGCGCGCATCGCCCCTGCCTCACGAATGATTCTGGTGATTGCTCGAGTGTCGACTCCCGCTATTCCGACGACAGCACCCGCTACTAGATCGTCGTCCAGGCTCCTTTCGGAGCGGAAGTTGGAGGCGCGACGAGATGGGTCACGGACAACATATCCCTCGACCCAGATTCGGCTCGACTCTTCGTCTTCGCTGTTCATCCCCGTGTTTCCGATGTGGGGCGCCGTCTGTACGACGATTTGTCCTGCATAGGACGGGTCCGTGAGTGTCTCTTGATATCCGCTCATCCCCGTTTGGAAAACGATCTCGCCGATTCGTTCACCGACCGCGCCATAGGACGCTCCGTCGAATCGACTACCGTCTTCGAGGACCAGCGTGGTGTTCGGGATCATGTTTTCCTTAGGGTCTCGACGTCAACTAGAACGCCGTCGATGACGGTCTCTGTGCCGTTGTAGATGGTGGACACGATGCGTCCGGGAAGCGGGATTCCGATGAACGGGCTGTTGCTCGAACGACCGTGAATACGCGATGAGTCCCACTGTTGGGTGTGCGCAGGGTCGACCAATGTGATGTTCGCTGCGCTGCCGACCTCTAGGGGTGCGGCGTATCCTTCGACCCTGCCTATCGTCGCCGGAGCGACCGACAAAACGCGCGCAACGTCTGCCCACGAGATGTGACCCGCGTCAACGAGTGTGTGTTGAACGACGCTCAACGCCGACTCGAGTCCAACCATGCCAAATGACGCATCATGCCAGGTGCAGTCCTTCGTCGAACTCGCATGAGGAGCGTGGTCTGTCGCCACAATGTCGATCGTGCCATCGGCGACCGCCCGGCGCAGTTCGTCCACGTCGTCGGCTGTTCGCAGGGGAGGATTGACCTTGAACACGGGATCGTAGGTGAGCGCGCGGTCCTCGGTCAGAAGCAGGTGGTGGGGTGTGACTTCTGCGGTGACCTCGATTCCACGTTTTTTAGCCCAACGAATCACATCGACCGAGCCAGCTGTCGACACATGGCAGACGTGAAGTCGAGCACCGACGTATTCAGCCAGCAGAACATCGCGGGCGATGATCGACTCTTCGGCCACGCTCGGCCATCCTCGAAGACCCAGTTCGCTTGAGACGCGACCTTCGTTGAGAACAGCGTCAACGGTGAGTCGAGGGTCCTGAGCGTGCTGGGCGATCACTCCGCCGAACGTGGAAACGTATTCGAGGGCTCGACGCATCAACAGCGCATCGCCGACACACCGTCCGTCATCGGAAAACACGGTCACTGCAGCCGCACTCTTTGCCATGCCGCCGATGTCGGCGAGTTGTTCCCCACCAAGATTCTTGGTCACCGCACCGATTGGACGCACCTGAACGTATCCAGCGAGACGACCGCGCTCGGCGACAAGTTCCACGAGTTCAGCCGTATCCGCGACCGGACTCGTGTTGGCCATTGCATGGACCGTCGTGAATCCCCCGGCCGCCGCGGCCCGAGACCCCGACAAAATTGTCTCGGCACCTTCGCCACCTGGCTCACGAAGGTGGGAATGTAGGTCGACGAGTCCAGGAAGGGCGACCAGTCCGTGCGCATCGATTACGCGGTCTGCGGATTTAGATACTGAACCGACTTCTCGAATCGTGTCCCCGTCAATCAAAATGTCTGCGGCTTCTTTGCCAAGGATTGCAGCACCGCGGATAAGAATGGTCATCGCGAGTCTCCCATCAGCGTGTACAAAACCGCCATGCGGATAGCCACACCGTTCGCCACCTGTTCGGTGACGGTCGATTGCGGCGAGTCGGCGACACTTCCCGAGATCTCGAGCCCTCGATTCATGGGGCCGGGGTGCATCACTATTGAGGTCGACGGCAATCGACGCAGACGCGAATCGTTCATTCCCCAGAGTGCACTGAACTCCGATTCGGAGGGGAAAAACCCGCTCGTCATTCTCTCCTTTTGGACGCGCAACGTCATCACGACGTCGGGTTTCGTTTCGATTGCCTCGTCGAGTGTGGAAACCACGGCGGCACCCCAGCCGTCGATCTCGCGCGGCAACAAGGTTTGGGGGGCAGCTAGGGTCACGGAAGCACCGAGCGTTCGAAGGAGCAATGCATTACTGCGCGCGACGCGCGAGTGAAGGATGTCGCCCACAATCACGACCGCAATCTCGGACAGATCCGTTCCCCGCGCCGCGTCTCCACGGAGTCGCGAGCGCATTGTGAAGGCATCCAAGAGAGCCTGCGTGGGGTGCTCGTGGGTCCCATCTCCGGCGTTGATAATGTGCGCATCAACCCAGCCATTGTTCGCAACGGTCGCAGCGACACCGGAGTGCGAATGCCGAAGCACAATGAAGTCCGCGCCCATCGCCTCAAGGGTTTGGAGTGTGTCCTTGAGGCTTTCTCCTTTTGAGACGCTGGAGCCCTGTGAAGTAAACGTGGTGACATCGGCGCTGAGAGCGAGCGCGGCCGCCTCGAACGACAATCGAGTCCTGGTGCTGTCTTCGAAGAACACGTTCGCAACGGTTTTACCGCGGAGCGTCGGCAACTTCTTAACATCGCGCAATCGAACATCGACCATGTCGACAGCCGTATCAAGTATCGCGACTGCTTTGTCGGTCGTGAGGTCCCGTGTCGAGATTAGGTGCTTCACGCGATGCTCACCTCGTCGCGATCGTCGACTTCCGCAATCGACACGTTCACCCGTTCGCTCGTCGATGTCGGCAAGTTCTTGCCCACGAAATCGGCTCGTATCGGCAGTTCACGATGTCCACGATCGACGAGCACCGCGAAGCGAACCACGTCCGGGCGGCCGAGCGCGGTGATGGCGTCCAAAGCGGCACGAACGGTTCGACCCGAGAACAACACGTCGTCAACCAGAATGACCGTGCACCCGTCGATACCCGACGCTGGAATCTCGGTGGCTACGGTGGCTCGGGTTGACTGGGTGGCCAAATCGTCGCGGTACATGGTGACGTCCAGTGTTCCAACCCCGACGCCCTGGGGCTCAATGTCCGCAACGAGACGAGCTAGACGCTGCGCGAGAAAGACGCCTCTGGTAGGAATACCGAGAAAAACGAGTCCATCACGGCCACGTTGAGATTCGACAATCTCGTGCGCAATACGCTTGAGTGCCCGATCAATGTCGGGTTTGGTAAGAACGATACGCGCCACTTAGTATTTCCTTTCCCGCCTCACAGGACGCTTTAAAGGATTCAGTGGTCTAACTCTAGTCGTTGCTGTAGGAATTGCGAGTGACCGCGCCCACAATCCCGCCAATGAAGTTGACCGCGTCATCGGATCCATACTCCGCGGCTAGCGCAAGCGCTTCGGAACGGACCACGTCGGATGGCGTGTCCGTGTATGTCAGTTCCCAAATAGCAATGCGAAGTATTGCGCGATCCACCGGATACAAGCGCGCGAGCGTCCATCCCGTTAATGACGCCGAGATCACCGCGTCGATGGCAGAGCCGTTAGTGTCGAGACCGGCGAGAATAGAACGAACGAAGTCAGCTTCCGCCAATGACTGCAGTTTCGTCC
>JBIIAK010000061.1:0-5749 GCA_044239945.1 Microbacteriaceae bacterium | reverse complement strand
TTCAGAGCCAGTGGCAATGAGGATGACGTCGACTGTTCCGGTGGGGGAGTCGATGAGCGTATACGCTCCTTTTGCCGCATGATGTGCAGGAGCAAAATCCGTGCCGCTCGCCACAGAATCTCGAGGAAAAACGGGCAAGTTCTGACGTGACAGTGCGATACCAGCTGGTCCTTTTCGGCGCTCGAGGATTGTTTTCCAGGCCCAGGCAGTTTCGTTTGCATCTGCTGGACGAACAATGTCGAGGCCGGGAATTGCGCGAAGTGTCGCGAGTTGCTCAATTGGCTGGTGGGTCGGTCCGTCTTCGCCCAGCGCAACCGAGTCATGCGTCCACACGAAGATCGAAGGGGTCTTCATCAGCGCGGCCAGTCGAACAGCTGGTCGCATGTAGTCGCTGAAGATCAGAAAGGTCCCGCCGTACGATCGCGTTGGTCCGTGAAGCGCGATTCCGTTGAGAATTGCCCCCATTGCATGTTCACGAATTCCGAAGTGTAGAACGCGACCGTAAATGTCCCCGTTCCAATGTTCGGTTGAATGCTCAGGAGGTACGAACGACTTGGCGCCTTCAATCGTCGTGAGGTTGGACTCTGCGAGGTCGGATGAACCACCCCACAGTTCGGGCATGACCGACGCAAGAGCGTTTAGAACCTTGCCGCTCGCTGCACGCGTGGCTAACGATGTGCCCGCCTCGAAAGTCGGGAGTGATGCGTCGATATCGACGGGCAATTCACCTGTGAGAAGTCGATCCAATAATTTCTTTTTGTCGGCATTGGTCGACGCCCACGCGTCGAACGATTTCTGCCATCCCGCTCGCTCATCGGCGGCGCGGTCCTTGAGTGCGCGCGTGTGCGTCAACACATGATCGGGAACAACAAACGACGCTTCCGGATCCCAGCCGAGCGCCAACTTCGTTCCCTTGGCCTCTTCTGGTCCTAGCGCGGAACCGTGAATCTTGCCCGTGTTTTGCTTAGTCGGTGCCGGCCAGCCGATGATGGTCTTGAGAATAATGAGCGTCGGTTTCGAGGTCTCCGCTTTAGCCAGTTCGATTGCCGAATACAACGCCGGGACATCTTCGGCATATCCCTTGGGGGTGCGCCACGAGATCTCGCGAACGTCCCAGCCGTAGGCGCGATAGCGCGCCGCAATGTCCTCGGTGTAGGCGATGTTTGTGTCGTCTTCAATCGAAATCTGGTTTGAATCATAAATCACTACGAGGTTTCCGAGTTGCTGGTGGCCTGCGAGCGAAGACGCCTCGGCGGTGACGCCCTCTTGCATGTCACCGTCACCGCAAATGACGTAGGTGTGGTGATCGAACGGCGAGGCTCCAGCCTCGGCGTGAGGGTCGAACAGCCCGCGTTCAAAGCGTTGCGCGTAAGCCATGCCCACGGCCGACGCGAGTCCTTGACCGAGTGGCCCGGTCGTGATCTCGACACCTTTCGTGTGCCCGAATTCTGGGTGCCCCGGAGTGCTGGAGCCCCAAGTTCGAAAGGATTTGAGGTCGTCGAGTTCGAGCCCGAAACCACCGAGGAAAAGTTGCGTGTACTGAGTGAGCGACGAATGCCCAATCGAGAGGACGAACCTGTCACGACCGAGCCACTGTGTGTCCGTCGGATCGTGTCGCATTACTTTTTGGTAGAGCAAATAGGCCACCGGCGCCATCGACATCGCTGTCCCTGGGTGGCCGTTTCCAACCTTTTCCACCGCATCCACAGCGAGAAGTCGTGCTGTGTCAACTGCTTTCGCGTCGAGCTCAGTCCAGTTCAGTGTGGTCATCAACTATCCAATCTCAAGCGAGGGATTACCGTCTCGCCGAAACCCTCGGTGACGTCAATGGCACACAGACGGGCTCGCGGTTGTGGTGGCGCAAGTCTAGCGGGAAACAGCACAGGTGGGCAGAGAATAGGATTGGAATGTGGCCCCACCGACCCTTCCCCTTTCCACGAGGGAATCGTCCAGACTTAGCCAGATCATTGGGCGAATCGCCGCCTATATCGCGCTAATGAAGCCCCGCGTAATCGAACTCCTTCTCGTCACCACCGCGCCAGTGATGGTATTGGCCACCCAAGGAATTCCAGACATTTGGCTTGTCCTAGGAACGCTCGCTGGTGGAGCGCTGAGCGCAGGTTCGGCGAACGCGTTCAACATGTACATAGACCGCGACATCGACACACTGATGGCACGGACCAAAGGTCGACCGATTGTCACGGGCGAAATCACCCCCAGAAACGCGCTGGTGTTCGCGTTCGCGATTGGGTTCGCATCGCTTGTTGTATTGACACTTGTTGCCAATGTTTTGGCTGCCGCTCTCGCCTTGACAGCAATTCTCTTTTACGTGTTTGTGTATACCCTTCTTCTCAAGCGTCGAACCGAACAGAACATCGTCTGGGGTGGACTCGCGGGATGTTTCCCAGTCTTAATCGGCTGGGCGGCCGTGACCGGCGAAATCTCACTCACGCCCTGGGTGCTTTTCATTGTCGTTTTTCTCTGGACACCAGCGCACTATTGGCCACTCAGCCTGAGGTATGCCGACGACTACGCGGCGGCTTCTGTTCCGATGCTCAGTGTCGTTCGCTCGAAGGTTGCCGTAGGGCTCCAGGTGATTCTGTATTCCTGGGCCACGGTTATCGCATCACTCATCTTGATTCCGGTCGCTCCGATGGGGCTCATTTACACCGTTGTCGCAGTGCTCGCCGGTGGATGGTTTATCGTCGAGACCCACCTTTTGTATAGTCGCTCGCTGGCCGGGCGTGAAACCAACGCGATGCGGGTTTTTCACGCCAGCAATACCTATTTGACGGCTCTTTTCGTCGCGGTTGCGATCGATCCGCTCGTCGCGCTCCGGTAGACCGCGGCCGTCGCCAGGCACGTAACCACCATGGCTGCCAGTACATGTATGCCGACAAGCTCAATCGGGAGACCAGTTCGTGCCTGAACAAGACCAATCACAATCTGAAAGGCGAAACCGCCGCCTAAAACAAGCCAAGACTTTCGCGCCACACCCGTCGAGCGAATGACCGCAAACACGACGAGCGCGACCGACGCATAAGCGAGCCACGCATGAAAGTGTTGCAGAATTTCCGAGTTGAGCCCGTTGCGTGGGGCATTTGCGTCGCCCGCGTGTGGCCCGGATCCAGTCGTCAACACACCAAGCACAATCCCAGCGGCGGTGACAAAACCGACTATCCACGAGAGCAACGGAATCGAACCCACGACGGCAACCGTGTTGCCGTCACGCACCCGGAGGACAATCAGCATCGCCACGACCGTCGCTGCGACCGACACGACGAAGTGGAGTCCTACGACATAGGGATTCAGCTGTGTCCACACGCTGATCCCGCCGATTACGGCCTGAACGGGAACGACGACGAGAAGCGCAACCCCCATCCACCACAGGTCGCGACGGTCTTTTCGCATCCGCCAGAGAACTAACAGAACGGCGATCGCGATAACCAGGAGCGCGATAGTGAGGAGTCGGTTTCCGAACTCGATCACACCGTGAATTCCCATCTCCGGTGTGTTGACAAGCGAATCTTCGGTGCACAACGGCCATGTCGGACAGCCCAAACCGGACGCGGTTAACCGAACAAATGCTCCTGTGACGGCGATTCCCGATTGAGCAATGAGTGAAAGCCACACAACAATTCGCACGGTCCGGTTCTGCAACGACGTCGGAAAGGGGAAGCGCATTGATGCCTTACGGGTAGGATAGGAGAGCGAGCTGAACGACTTCCAGTCTATGTTCGCACCGCACGCCGTGCGGTTCGTCGGCACGATGAACGTGTTGTAGACGAGAAAGGGAATCATGGGCGACATCATTGTTGACCGACCTGAACTAGACGGACTCGGCCAATACGAATTCGGTTGGCACGACTCTGATTCGGCAGGGGCGAGCGCGCGTCGCGGCATCAATGCTGACGTTGTCAAAGACATCTCATCCCGAAAGAACGAACCAGAGTGGATGCTTGAACGTCGCCTCAAGGCTCTGGAACTTTTCTTCACGAAGCCGATGCCGAACTGGGGTGCGGATCTTTCCGCAATTGATTTCGACAACATCAAATACTTCGTCAAGTCCACCGAGCGCCAGGCGCAATCGTGGGAAGACCTTCCGGAAGACATTCGCAAGACTTACGAACGACTAGGAATTCCCGAAGCAGAACGTCAGCGCCTTGTTGCTGGCGTCGCGGCTCAGTATGAGTCCGAAGTTGTTTACCATCAGATTCGTGAAGACCTCGAACAGCAGGGCGTGCTCTTCCTCGACACGGACACCGCTCTTCGTGAACACCCAGAGATCTTCAAAGAATACTTCGGCACGATTATCCCGAGTGGCGACAACAAGTTCGCCGCTCTCAACACGGCAGTCTGGTCGGGTGGTTCCTTCGTTTACGTTCCCAAGGGCGTTCACGTCGAAATCCCGTTACAGGCATACTTCCGCATCAACACCGAAAACATGGGCCAGTTTGAACGCACGCTGATTATCGCGGATGAGGATTCCTATATCCATTACATCGAAGGCTGCACGGCGCCCATTTACAAATCGGATTCCCTTCACTCGGCCGTCGTTGAGATTGTCGTCAAGAAGGGCGCTCGTGTTCGCTACACGACAATTCAAAACTGGTCGACGAACGTCTACAACCTCGTCACCAAGCGAGCCGTTGCGCACGAGCGCGCAACCATGGAGTGGGTCGACGGAAACATCGGGTCAAAGGTCACAATGAAGTACCCGTCGATTTTCCTTGTAGGCGAGCACGCCAAGGGCGAAACCCTCTCGGTTGCCTTCGCCGGGCCCGGACAACACCAAGACGCTGGTGCGAAGATGATTCACCTCGCACCCAACACCACATCGTCGATTATTTCGAAGTCGATCGCTCGTGGCGGGGGACGCGCTGGTTATCGCGGCGAAGTGCGAATGGGCGAAAGAGCCCACCATTCGGCGAACACCGTGCGTTGTGACGCGCTTCTCGTCGACACCATCTCGCGAAGCGACACCTATCCAGCCATCGATATTCGAGTCGACGACGTACACCTCGGTCACGAAGCTACTGTCTCAAGGGTCAGCGAAGAACAGCTGTTCTATCTGCAGTCACGTGGAATGCCGGAAGACGAAGCAATGGCGATGATCGTTCGCGGATTCATCGAACCCATCGCGCGCGAACTCCCGATGGAATACGCACTTGAACTCAACAAGCTCATTGAAATGAATATGGAAGGTTCAGTCGGCTAATGACGGACACTGCGACTAGTCCTTCCGTGGCGCCCGAATGGTCGGAAGCACCGGTTCAAACTCGTAACGAGCGATTCGCCTCAGTACATCCAGAGGATTTTCCCGCGATTTCGGCTCGACAACTCGAATGGCGACTCAGTCCGATTGATGCGCTCGGCGCTCTGGCCGAAGGCCAATTAGACGGCGGGCACTACGACGTTACGGTGACGGGCGCAACTCACAAGTGGGTAGCGATGGCCACAATCGCTGGTAAAGCTGGGCTGCCCGAAGATCGCATTTCTGCTCGCGCATGGTCAACAACCAAAGACGCCCTGCATGTTCGCGTCGACGGCGAGGGCGACCCGGTGGTCATTCGTCGCGAACTCGACGGTGTTCGTGCGGCTCATCTCGTACTCGAGTTCTCAGCCAACACGCATCGTACGGCGATCATCGAAAACCACGGAGCAGTCGCCTTGGCGGAAAACGTCGAAATCATCGCACACGACGGTTCGAACGCACGCGTGATTCATCTGAATGAGTGGGACAACAGAG
>JBIIAK010000060.1:0-5782 GCA_044239945.1 Microbacteriaceae bacterium | reverse complement strand
CGATCACGGGAAGTCGGCCGATGAACTCGGGAATCAACCCGAACTTGTGCAGGTCTTCGGGCTGGACCTCGGCGAACAGGTCTTGTTGTTCGCCCTTGAGTTGAAGTGGCGCGCCGAACCCGACGCCGTGTCGACCGACGCGTTGGGACACGATTTCGTCTAGTCCCGCAAACGCACCCGCGACGATGAACAACACGTTCGTCGTATCGATCTGGAGGAATTCCTGGTGCGGATGCTTGCGCCCACCCTGGGGCGGAACGCTTGCGACCGTTCCCTCGAGAATCTTGAGAAGCGCCTGTTGAACACCCTCGCCCGACACATCACGCGTAATCGATGGGTTCTCAGCCTTGCGTGAAATCTTGTCGATCTCGTCGATATAGATGATGCCCTTCTCGGCACGCTTGACGTCAAAGTCAGCAGCCTGAATAAGCTTCAGCAGAATGTTTTCGACGTCCTCGCCGACATAACCGGCTTCGGTCAGTGCGGTCGCGTCGGCGACGACAAACGGAACGTTGAGTCGTTTAGCAAGAGTCTGCGCCAAATATGTCTTTCCACAACCCGTCGGGCCGATGAGCAAAATGTTCGACTTGGCGATTTCGATTTCGTCATGCACGTCGGCGGGACGAACGCCTCCTTGGGCGCGAACACGCTTGTAGTGGTTATAGACGGCGACGGAAAGAGCGCGCTTGGCAGCATCTTGACCGACGACATATTCGTCGAGGAACGCGGCGATTTCTTTCGGTTTGGGTAAATCGATATCGACAATCTCGTCGCCCTCACCCTGAGCCGCCTCGGCCATGCGCTCGTCGATGATTTCGTTACAGAGTTCGACGCACTCATCACAGATGTAGACGCCGGGGCCTGCAATGAGTTGCTGAACCTGCTTTTGAGTCTTTCCACAGAAAGAACACTTCATGACGTCGGTGCTGTCGCCGATACGTGACATGGTTCCTCCTTAGTGGACTGCTCAAGCCTAACCCCGCCCGCCCACTGGGTTGGGCAGGGCTGTCGATAACTGTTCGGCGTGGCGCGTAGGGTAGAAATATGTCATTTCGTACCGTACTTTCTGCAACCGTCACCGCTCTTGGATTCGCGATTTTGTCCGTCGGCCCAGCGTTCGCTCACGCGGAACTCACAGGCTCGTCCCCAGCAGAGAATTCGTCGGTGACCGAAATCACCGAGGTGTCAATCACCGCGAACGAAGATCTACTCGACATTGGCAACAACGCCGAAGGATTTGTCATCGCGGTGAGCGACGGCGACGGAGCGTACTACGGTGACGGGTGTGTGCTGGTGGAAGGTGCAACCGCGTCGATGGATGTTGCTCTTAGCCTCCGCGGCACATACACGGTTGCGTACCGCGTGATTTCGAACGACGGCCACCCCGTCGAAGGAACATTTACGTTTGACTTCGAGGGCGACGCAGACGAATCAAACCTCGTGAGATACGTCGAACGTCCCGTCTGTGGCGAGACTCCCCTCACCCTGGTTGACGAAACAACCGCACCGACCGAACCCTCCGTCATCTCGACCGCTCCTCCGGTCATCGCGCCCGCACCGGGCGCCGACATCACGCCCTGGATCGGACTTGCGACAATCCCCGTGGTTGCTGGGGCAATCTGGTTGCTCGTTCGTCTGCTCGGAAAGAAAAACTCCGAAGACCACCTCGACTAGCTAAGCGATGACCTTGCGGCTCGAAAGCACCTGGTCGATGAGCCCGTATTCCAAGGCTTCCGACGCGGTGAGGATTTTGTCGCGATCGATGTCGTTGCGCACCTCGTCGACCGTCTTCTTGGTGTGGTCTGCGAGCGTGTGCTCGAGCCATTCCCGCAGGCGCGCGATTTCTTTCGCCTGAATCTCAATGTCCGACGCCTGACCGCGACCAGCGTCGCCCGTCGACGGCTGGTGAATGAGAACGCGCGCGTTCGGCAGTGCGAGACGCTTTCCCGGTGCTCCACCGGCGAGAAGGACGGCGGCAGCCGATGCGGCCTGACCGAGCACGACGGTCTGAATCTGTGGACGGACGTACTGCATCGTGTCGTAGATTGCCGTCATCGCGGTGAACGATCCGCCGGGCGAATTGATGTACATGATGATGTCGCGGTCTGGGTCTTGCGACTCAAGAACAAGCAATTGGGCCATGACGTCGTCGGCAGAAGCGTCGTCGACCTGAACACCGAGGAACACGATACGGTCCTGGAACAACTTGGCGTAGGGGTCGAGGAAGCGGGTGCCGTTCGCGGTGCGTTCCTCGAATTGCGGAAGAATGTAGCGTGATTCGGGGACGGCGATGCCGTTGTCGTTGGTGTCAAAGTTCATGAGTCTGTCCCCTACTTCGTGTTCGTTCCGCCGCCACCGACGACATCGTCAGCCGATGAGCGAATGTGGTCGACAAAGCCGTACTCCAAGGCCTCCTCAGCACTGAACCAACGATCGCGATCGCCATCTTTCGAAACTTGTTCCGCTGTCTTGCCCGTCGCAGCTGCAGTGATTTCCGCAAGGCGCTTCTTCATGTCGTTGATCAGTTCCGCCTGAGTCTGAATGTCGCTCGCGGTTCCACCGAAGCCACCGCTGGGTTGGTGAAGCAAGACGCGGGCGTTCGGCGTGATGTAGCGCTTGCCCTTGGTTCCGGCGGTCAAAAGGAACTGACCCATCGATGCGGCCAAACCTATTCCCACGGTGACGATGTCGTTCGGAACGAACTGCATCGTGTCATAAATCGCCATGCCCGCGGTGATCGAACCACCGGGTGAGTTGATGTACAGGTAGATGTCTTTCTTGGGGTCTTCCGCTGCAAGAAGTAAAAGTTTCGCGGCGATTTCGTTCGCGTTCTCGTCACGAACCTCGCTTCCCAACCAGATAATGCGGTCCTTCAACAGACGATCGAACACGTTGGGCGGGAACATCGATTCACTCATTAATTACTCCTTGTGGGCTTGTTAGCCAGCGTACCCAGTGCGCGCACAACGTCGAGACGATTTCGCCGAGGGCAAAACTCAGGTGTGAGCGTGGAACTAGGGCGTGAGGTTGGCGTCAAAGAACGACGAAAGCGCCTCAGCGTATCGCTCGGTCTCGGTGAGCATGCCCTCGGTGTGGTCTGCACCCTTGAAGGTTTCGAGAGTCGCGTCGACTCCGACCGAATTCGCGTAGTCGACGAAATCGACGGATGACTGATACGCCAATCGCTGATCGGCATCACCGTGGAGGACTAGCATCGGGCGATCACCCGTAGCATCAATTGCACTCGCGACGGTCGTTTCGGTCAGGTTCACACCGTGGAACCATTGGGCGGAAAAGAGAGCGAGTTGCCACAGGAAGCCCGGGAAGCCTTTGAACTCGACTTCATGTTGAGCCGCCGCGCTGAAATCGAAAACCGTCCCCTCCATCGCGAAGGCCGAAATCTTGTCGGTTTTGGCGGGAACAAGGCTCGTGGTGACGGCGCCACCCGAGACTCCGAACATGCCGAGGCTTTCTGCCGTGATGCCCTTTTCTGCGATGAGCCAATCTGCGACGACCGCGAAGTCGTCGGACTCTTCCTGACCGGCTGAGTGGCGACCGTCGGTACAGGTCGATTCGCCTTCATCGCGTCGGTCAACGAGCAGCACGTTGAAGCCCTCTTTCACGAGCATTGACGTCGGCAATAACACCGTGTAGTCGCGACGTGAGGTGTTGATTCCGTGGGTGACGATGACGGTCTTCCCGTTCGGGAACGCAGGAGTGATCCACCACGCCGAGAGGTTGATGTCGTCAGCGACGGGGATGATGTCTTCCTCGAACGGGACGTTCTTCATCCAATACTGCGAAAGGTCATAATCGACCCACTTGTCCCAACCGGGTCCTTCAAACGGGCCGTTCCCCGAGCTCTGGGTCCAGAAGTGTTCGGGGTTGTTCTTGACGTCGTCGAGATTGACCGAACACGACACCGCGGTACCGGACGTGTACACATAGTCACCGGCGGCGAGACCGCCACCGACCAGAACCAACACGGTCGAACCAGCAATGATGCCCCAGCGCACGGATTTCTTCATTGGCAAAGGTTAGCACCGCACACGTGAAAGAAAACTCGACAGTGAACGCCCGATTTAGTGGTTGTGTCCCTCGTGGTCGTCGTGATCAGAGTGGTCACCGGCGCCAAGCGGATTGGCTACTGTCGAGAGCGCCGAGTTGGTGAACGCCGACAAGTCGACGGCTTTGCCTTTGGAGTCGGTGACCTTGACTTTGGTAAGTGCGACGGACAGCGCCTTCGAGCGGGCGACTTCGCCAACCATGCTCTGGATTTGACCGTTTTCGGTCACAACTTTGATGAACTCGTTGACGTCCATGCCGTACTGCTGAGCCGACTGCATGAGGTACTGCAACAATTCATCCTGGCCGACCTGAACTTCTTCCTTTTCGGCGAGCTCGTCGAGCAGGATCTGAACGCGGAACGAGCGCGTGGTCGAATCGGTGACTTCGGCGCGGTGCACGTCGTCCTTTTCACGGCCCTCTTGCTCGAGATGGCGCTCGACCTCGTCGTTGATTACTCCCTCCGGAACGGCGATGGTCACCTTGGCGAGGATGGCGTCGAGAAGCGCTTCGCGCGCCTTCGTTGCATAGTCAAACACCGCACGCTTTTCGATCTGGGTTTTCAGGTCGGCGCGCAATTCCTTGATGGTGTCAAACTGGCTCGCGACCTGCGCGAACTCATCGTCGGCGTCGGGAATCTCGCGGACCTTCACTTGGTTGACCGTGATTTCAATTTCGGCTTCTTGACCAGCATTGTCGCCACCGACAAGCGTCGACTTGAAAGTCGTCTTCTCGCCAGCGGTGAGGGTCAGGACGGCCTCGTCCAACCCCTCGATGAGGTCACCGGACCCCACTTCATACGAAATCGATGAGGCCGTGTCCACGGTCTTGCCGCCGATTGTCGCCGAGAGGTCGAGGACAACAAAGTCACCCTTGGCGGCCGGACGATCCACCGTCGCAAGAGTGCCAAAGCGGGTACGCACGGCGTGGAGTTCGTCGTCGACCTGCATCGCCGTGACCTCCGACGTCTCGATTGACACTGTCAGCGATTCAAGTTTCGGAAGTGCGAAGGTTGGCCGAACATCGGTCTCAATCTCGAGAACAAGGTCCCCCGAAAAGTCGTCCTTCGGAAGAGTCGTGTTGATGATCTCGGGGCGGCCGAGCGTGCGAATCTTTTCCGATTCCGTCGCCATGCGGAAGAAACGGTCGACGCCTTCAGAGACGGCGTGATTGATGACGTCGCCCCGACCAACGCGCTGGTCGATAAGTTTCGGCGGAACCTTGCCCTTGCGGAAACCCTTGATCTGAACCTGTTCTGCGATGTGCTGGTAGGCGTGATCAATAGACGGCTTCAACTCGGCTGGGCTAACCGAGATCGACAACTTGACTCGGGTATCCGACAAACGCTCGACTGTGGTTGTAGGCACTGACTTACTCCTATATACGTTCGGACTGAACAACTCGTCGGGGCGACAGGATTCGAACCTGCGACATCCCGCTCCCAAAGCGGGCACTCTAGCCAAGCTGAGCTACGCCCCGGACGTGCGCGACACCAATGGACACGACGCGATTCAAGTCTAGTGGCTGGTCGATTTTCCCCGCACCACGATATGTTGTAGGCTCTCGCGTGGGGATGTAGCTCAATGGTAGAGCTTCAGTCTTCCAAACTGACTACGCGGGTTCGATTCCCGTCATCCCCTCCATTTAGTGTCGCAACTCAATGGCCCTTATTCGAACGGAATAACACCGTCGGGGCCAACAAAAATGAAATCCGCGG
>JBIIAK010000059.1:0-5789 GCA_044239945.1 Microbacteriaceae bacterium | reverse complement strand
TTGTGGTGGGAACCACCGCCTATATGGGTACCGACGCATCGCCTGGTCGAATCACAGCAATAGATATCACGACAAAAACAGTGATCGGATCGACGACCTTGAATGCAGGAGAAGCTGGGGCGCGCAATCTTGTGGTTGACGGCTCTACTGGAACGTTGTACGCCACGACCGATAGCGCGGAGGGTCCGCGGATTGCATCGTTTCGACTGACTGATTTAACTCGACTAGGAACTGCGCAACTCAGTGCAGGATTTTCGGCTACGTCACTGTGGTTGTCCCAAGGGACACTCACCGCCGGCTTCGAGGAAACCCGAGGTGTCGAGACCTTCACCGTCGCACCCGAACCGAACGCGCCTGTCATCACGGAAGTTCAGGAATCGGACTCATCACTGATTGTCTCGTGGAATTCCGGTGGGTCGGTCGAACCAATTCTCGAATACACAGCAACCGCTGTCGCCGGGCCGTCCTCGAGCTCGTGTTCATCGAACGGGACTGCATGCACAATTCAGGGCTTGAACAACGGAACCACCTACTCGGTCTCAGTCGTCGCACGTTCCGCCGCCGGAATCAGCCAGGCAACACTGGCCTCTGGTATGCCGCGCACAGTTCCGGACGCACCCACGACACCTCTCGTGACTCGGGGCAACACCGACGTAACCGTTACCTGGACACCTCGGGGCGACGGTGGTGTGCCGATAACGGGTTACCGAGCAACGGCGTCACCCAGTGGCCAAATGTGCGAGTCCATCACCCAAACCTGCACCATTTCCGGTTTACCGAATGGGGTCGCGCAAACAATTCACGTTGTCGCGCACAATTCAGTAGGAACATCGCTGCCTTCAGCACCGAGCGCTTCCGTGACACCCGCAACAGTCCCTGATTCACCGTCATCGCTGAACGCAACCGCGAGCGCCAATCGGGCGGAACTCGAATGGGCTGCGTCGCCAGACGACGGCGGAGACCCGATTACCGGATATCGCGTTCGCATTTGGATGGAGACTCTCGTCATTGCCGAGTTTGATACGTCCGTGACGAAGGCTTCCGTGCCTGGACTGACCAACGGGGTGGACTATCGCGTCACCGTAACGGCGGTCAACACCATCGGTGAAAGCGTTGCGCGGGAATCCGCATTTGTGATTCCAATTTCGCCACCCGTCGTCGACCCACCGATCGTCGACCCGCCGATTGTGGATCCTCCCGTCGTAGACCCTCCACCTGGTTTCCTTACCCCTAGCGCGCCAACCGACATCGCCGTGGTCAGCACAGCGCGAAAATTCGTCACAGTGGAATGGCGAATTGAGAATTCCGTTGAAGCACCCGTCATCGATTTCATTGTGCACGTGAGTCGACACAAAAACCGGGGGTTCACCGTGTGGCCTGACGCCATATCGGCTAACCCGAGGGTCGAGTTGCAAAAACCTCGTCGTGGCGCACTGTATATCCGTGTGATCGCGGTCACCAGTTGGGGTGAGTCCGTCCCGTCAGAAGTGAAACGGGTCGCCCGCTGACCGAATCAGCGAATGCCGAGGATTGCGGCCGTGCGCTTGAGCGACGCGCGTGCGGCCGCTGAATCGGTTGCCAGCG
Organism: Microbacteriaceae bacterium; assembly: GCA_044239945.1. Taxonomy (GTDB): domain Bacteria; phylum Actinomycetota; class Actinomycetes; order Actinomycetales; family Microbacteriaceae; genus MWH-TA3. Next base: position 4,205 of record JBIIAK010000059.1, on the reverse strand, counting down.
CTGTTCCATACGAAGGAACGAGATTTGCGATTTTTGTGCCCCACGCCGACTTTTTTGAGGGGAAGCAGGTTGCGAGAACGTCGAGCATCGCAGCAACCGCCGTGGACGCGCCGGGGGACGCACCCAGCAGGCCGGCGATTGATCCGTCAGCGTGAGAAATCACTTCGGTACCGAACTTGAGGACACCGCCCTTCTTGGCGTCCTTGGCGATCACTTGCACGCGCTGCCCCGCGGAATATCCATACCAGTCAGCGGCGTTAGCTTCGGGAAAATACTCGCGTAGCGCCGCCATGCGCTTAGCACGTCCTGCAAAAACCTCGGTCGCGAGGTACTTGATGAGTCCCAGATTGGTGACCGCAACCGCAAGCATCGGGATGATGTTGCCGAAACGAATTGATCGGGGAAGGTCCCACCACGATCCGTCTTTGAGGAACTTGGGCGTGAAACCCGCATACGGGCCAAAGAGCAGACTGGACTGGCCGTCGACGACACGAGTGTCGAGGTGTGGAACCGACATTGGCGGGGCCCCAACGGCCGCCTTTCCGTAAACCTTCGCGTTGTGACGGGCGACGACGTCGGGATTGTCGCATCGATAAAACTGTCCTGAAACCGGGAATCCGGCGTACCCGCTGACTTCAGGGATACCCGCGCGTTGCAACAGGTTGAGTGCATGGCCGCCCGCTCCGACGAAGACAAACTTTGCAACCACGGTTGACGGAGTGCGGCCGATTTCGTTGCGCACCACGACGTTCCACAAGCCGTCTTTTCGACGTCGAATCGATCGAACCGAATGATTGATGTAAACCTCGGTCTTGGGTCCCACAATCGAGTTGACCAGTATTTTGGTCAGCGCGCCAAAGTCAATGTCGGTGCCGTTCTGAAAACGGGTCGCCGCCACCGGCTCGGACTTCGGTCGACCGGGCATGACGAGCGGCGCCCACTGGTGAATGATCTTTGGGTCATCCGTGAATTCTGCGCCGGGGAAAAGAGGATGTTTCTTCAATGCCTCGTAGCGATTCTTGAGATACGCAACATTGTCAGTGCCCCACACAAACGACATGTGTGGAACGGGGACGAGAAACGATGACGGATCGGGGATGGTTCCGTCGTTAACCAAGGCGGACCAATATTCTCGAGACAGTTGGAATTCTTCGTTGACCTTGATTGCGCTGGCGGTCGAGACACTGCCGTCTGGCTGTTCGGGGGTGTAATTCAATTCGCACAAGGCCGAATGGCCTGTACCAGCGTTATTCCAGGGGTTCGTCGATTCGGGAGCGAGTCCAGGTCCGCGCTCGAACAATGAAATCGTCCAGTTGGGCTCGAGTCTGCGAAGAAGCGAACCGAGAGTGGCACTCATGATGCCCCCACCCACGAGGACGACGTCAACAATCTTGGTCACCCGCCCATTCTATCCGCGCCATTAGGCTGAATTTGTGCCCACTGAAACCCAAGCGCCCCGAGCGTTGACATATACGGGAATTGGGCTGCTTGCCGGACTTTTGGCGGGATTCTTTGGTGTTGGCGGCGGCATCGTCGTCATCCCCCTGCTGATTCTGTTCGTTCACTTCGATCAGCGGCAGGCCTCGGTCACGTCTTTAGTCGCAATCATTCCCACCTCGTTTGTCGCAGCGTCAGCGTTTTTAGTGTCTGGAACCGTGCCTTGGGACCAAACGGTCTTCGGTCTCATCATCGCAATCGGATCGACCATCACCGCACCTCTGGGGGCATGGGCCCTTCGAACCTGGAAGACAATAACTGTTCGCTGGATTTTCATTGCTGTCTTGCTTTTCTCCGCTATTCAAGTCGCAAATCAGCTGCCAAATCGCGATAACCACCTGGAATGGTCGGTGAGCGTTGTCATTGGCTTGATCGCATCCGGTGCGGTGATGGGATTCGTCGCCGGGCTCTTGGGCGTCGGAGGAGGCCTGTTGCTGCTGCCGCTACTTGTGCTTGGTTTCGGCGTCAGCGACCTCACGGCGAAAGCGCTTTCACTTATCGCGATGTTCCCCGCAGCAATCTCGGGAACAATCGGTTCGGCACGCGCGGGAACCGTGAATTGGAAAGCAGGCATTTCGCTCGGAGTTCCGATGGCTCTTGCGTCAATTGCAGGCGTATGGCTAGCCACAACAACACCTGTCGAATGGGCAAACCCCTTACTTGCAGCGTTACTGATTTACGCGGTCGTCCAGCTCACCATCCGCACGATCAATTCGATGCGAAGAGGTTAGCGGAGCCCTTTACGGTCGGCAACCAACTCGGCGATCTGGACGGCGTTGAGTGCCGCGCCTTTCCGAAGGTTGTCGTTAGACACAAAGAAGACCAGTCCTTTTCCATCATCGAACGATTGATCCTGACGGATTCGGCCGACAAGACTGGGGTCGACGCCCGCAGCATCGAGCGGTGTCGGGACCTCCATCAAGGTCACACCGGGAGCGGTGGAGAGAATTTCGCGCGCGCGCTCGGCTGTGATGGGGCGATCGAACTGAGCGTGGATTGACAGGGAATGCCCCGTGAACACGGGAACGCGAACGCAGGTTCCCGAAACAGGCAAGTTCGGAAGTTCGAGAATCTTGCGGGTTTCGTTGCGAAGTTTCTTTTCCTCGTCCGTTTCGCCCCATCCGTCATCAACGAAGTTTCCCGCTTGCGGAATCACATTGAACGCGATGGTGCGAGGGAATTTCACGGGTTTCGGGAATTCAATCGCACGACCGCTGTGAATGAGCCCCATCAGGTCTTGCCCAGTGGTCGCGGCGACCTGATCGAACAGTTCTGCGCCTCCTGAGAGCCCCGCACCAGAAGTCGCCTGGTATGTCGACACTTGAAGGCGAGCAAGCCCCGCTTCGAGGTCGAGAGGCTTCAGCGCCGGCATCGCCGCCATGGTCGTGCAGTTCGGGTTTGCGATGATGCCCTTGACCGCATCAGCAATCGCGTGGGGGTTCACCTCAGAGACGACGAGTGGGACCTCGGGGTCCATTCGCCACCCGCTGGAGTTGTCAATGACCGTGACGCCCGCAGCGGCGAACCGAGGGGCTTGCGCTTTCGACAGGGTCGCCCCCGCTGAGAAGATAGCGATGTCGAGTCCTGTCGGATCCGCCGTTTCCGTGTCTTCGACGACGATATCTTTACCGTCAAACGAAAGCACACTGCCAGCGCTCCTAGAGGACGCAAAAAACCGGATTTCATCGATGGGGAACTCGCGATCCACCAAAAGTTGCCGAACGACGGTGCCGACCTGACCGGTCGCTCCGACAACACCGATACGGGCCCCCATTACCGACCCGTTCCGGCGTAAACCACTGCGTCGACCTCACCGTCGAGCCCAAACGCGGTGTGCACGACCTGCATCGCCCGCGTGAGGTCCTCGCCGCGTGTGATGACGGAAATACGAATCTCTGAGGTTGAGATCATTTCCATATTGATGCCAGCCTCGAACAACGCGGTGAAGAGTTGTGCGGACACTCCGGCATTGGTGCGCATGCCACCACCGACGACAGAGAGCTTTCCGATGTTGTCGTCAAATGCAACGTCGCTAAAGCCGACTCTGTCTTGGGCGACGCGAAGCGCCTGAAGAGTCTTTTCGCCATCGGTTTTCGGAAGCGTGAACGAAATATCGGTCAGAGCGGTGGCTTGTGCAGACACGTTTTGGACAATCATGTCGATATTCGCGCCGGTGCCCGCAACGATGGTGAAGATCTCGGCGGCTTTTCCCGGAATGTCGGGGACGCCGATGACGGTGATTTTAGCCTCGGACAGGTCGCCAGCGACACCGGTGATGATCGGTTCTTCCATGTTTTCTCCCCTATCTGCAATGACAAACGTTCCTTCTGTGTCCGTAAAACTCGAACGGACGTGGATGGTCACACCGCGACGACGCGCATACTCGACGGCACGAATGTGCAAGACTTTGGCGCCCGCAGCGGCGAGTTCCAACATTTCTTCAAAGGTGACGCGATCAACTTTGTGCGCTTTCGGCACAATTCGCGGATCAGCGGTGAACACGCCATCTACGTCCGTGTAGATTTCACACACTTCGGCGTCAAGCGCTGCGGCGAGAGCGACCGCTGTCGTGTCGCTTCCCCCTCGACCAAGAGTTGTGATGTCTTTAGAATCACGGTTGAACCCCTGGAAACCTGCAACGATGGCGATTGCGCCGTCGGCAAGCGCTTCACGGATTCGATCGGGAGACACATCAACGATTCGGGCGG
>JBIIAK010000058.1:0-5871 GCA_044239945.1 Microbacteriaceae bacterium | reverse complement strand
AGTCGTTCGTCGGCGCGCTTCCGACGCTCTTCCTTAGTCAGCTTGGTCTTTGTGCGCGTCGCGACGAGCGGACGCTTATTGGCGGCCTCGCGCTCTTTGCGGCTTGGTGTGGCTCGTCCTTTACCCGTGGTGGGTGACGTGTCGGCAGAGTCGGTCACGAAGGTTCCTCTCGATTGGTACTTCTAAGATTACCGTTATGACGCATTCCTCTCGCTCGCGTGACGAAATACACTCACGAATTATTGCAACATTTCCTGAATCGCTCGAAACGCTCAAGGCTCTGGTTCGAATTCCTAGCGTTTCGTGGGACGGCTATCCATCCGATGAGGTGCACCGTTCCGCGGAGTTCGTCGCTGAGCGCGTTCGTGCGTTAGGAATCTTTGACGAGGTCCAGGTCGTCACAGAACCATTTGCGGACGCGCCTGGTTACGGCCAGCCCGCAGTGCTCGCGCGCAGAAATCCGGCACCCGGTTACCCGACGGTTCTGTTGTATGCCCACCACGACGTCCAGCCGCCGGGTGATACGCAGGCGTGGGATAGCGCACCATTCGAACCGGTCGAACGGGACGGGCGTCTCTACGGTCGCGGTTCAGCAGACGACAAGGCTGGGGTCGTCGTTCACCTGACTGCTCTTGAGACAATCTCCGAAATCCTCGGCGACGATCTGAAAATCGGGCTCGCCCTGTTCATCGAGGGGGAAGAAGAATTCGGTTCTCGTTCGTTCACGTCCGTTCTCGATCGCCACGCATCGATTCTGGAAAGTGACATCATTGTGGTCGCTGATTCAGACAACCGATCGGTTGACATTCCGTCGTTGACGGTCAGCCTTCGCGGAAACGTTGCATTTTCACTCACCGTGTCTACGCTCGACCACGCCTCGCATTCCGGAATGCTCGGGGGAGCGGTTCCTGACGCGATGATGGCGGCGACGACGCTGTTGGCGAGGCTGTATAACGAGGACGGTTCCGTTGCAATTGCGGGACTTCGCAACCACACCGCTGCAGTGCCAGAGTTCACTCGTGACGAGCTGGTTCACGACTCCGGCCTAAAAGATGGCGTCAGCGATATCGGAACGGGTCCGATTCTCTCTCGCTTGTGGTTTCAGCCAGCCATTTCCATTACGGGTATTGATGCACCAACCGTTCAGAACGCTTCCAACACCTTGATTCCTGCTGTGACAGTCAAGATTTCGGTGCGCATCGCGCCGGGGCAAAATTCGGACGACGCCTTCGCGCATATCGAAAAGCATCTTCGCGCGACGGTCCCGTGGGGTGCTCATCTTGAATTCAGCCAGATTGACTTGGGCAACTCGTTTCTTGTGGATTCGTCGGGAAGCGCGGCGACGCTCGAACTCGAGGCCCTGCGGGACGCTTGGGACGGCGCTGACCCGGTGAAGGTGGGAGTGGGCGGCTCGATTCCATTTGTCGCCGATTTGGTCGAACGGTTTCCGCACGCTCAGATTCTGATAACGGGTGTTGAAGACCCACAGTCTCGCGCACACAGCCCCAACGAATCGCTGTCTCTTGACGTTTTTCGACGAGCCATCCTTGCCGAGGCACTTTTCTTGGTTCGGCTGAATGATCGCGAATGACTCTCAGAGGAGGTAAAATCAAATCATGACTGAAATCACCGGAACCACCGTGACTGAAAAATCCCACGGCGTCGTGCTCACCCCGACCGCCGCGGTAAAGGCTAAAGCGTTGATGGAACGAGAACAGCGCGACGATTTACGACTCCGGCTGGTCGTCAAGGCCGGCGGTTGTAGCGGGTTCAAGTACGACATGTTCTTTGACGAACGTGACAATGACGGCGACGCGATCGTTGCCTTCGACGGAGTTGAGGTTGTCGTGGACAAGAAAAGCGCGCCGTATCTTGAGGGTGCGTCGATTGACTACGAAGACACGCTCCACTCGTCAGGCTTTCAAATCAACAACCCAAACGCGGCCAGCACGTGCGCCTGTGGGGACTCGTTCAACTAACCGTCATCAAACAGAAGAAACCGCGCAAAATCCCCAGATTTTGGCGGTTTTTTCGCGTCAAATGCGCCAATCACCGCTGTGGAATGTCATAGACTGTAAAGACAGAAAGAGTCCCGTCGAGAGGTCCGAAGTGCCAAAGGTTTTCTTCCGCTTGATCGCAGCAAGTGCGGCGGTCGCTGCAGCGTTGACTCTCTCGGGTTGCACCGCACAAGAGCTTCGCGGATTCCTTCCCTCTGAAGAGGGCGTGACAAATCAGACCTCACGGATCATCGGACTGTGGGCTACCTCGTGGATTGTCCTCTTGATTGTTGGTGCAATCACGTGGGGTCTCATCATCTGGGCAGCCCTCGCATACCGCCGTCGAAAGACCGACACGGGACTTCCAGCGCAACTTCGCTACAACACGCCAATCGAGACATTTTTCACCACCGTCCCGCTGATCTTGGTACTCGGATTCTTTGCCTTCACCGCTCGTGACCAAGCGATTATCGAACAGGTCAACCCCAACCCCGACGTCAAAATCGAGGTTTTTGGAAAGCGATGGGCGTGGGACTTTAACTACCTCTCAGAGGACGTGCACTTCTCGGGCGTCCAGGCGAGAGAAAAAGCGGACAAGACCGTTGACATCGACTCATTGCCGATTCTGTATTTGCCAGTCGGAAAGTCTGTTGAAATCACGATCGAGTCGCGCGATGTGAACCACTCATTCTGGATTCTCGACTTCCTGTACAAGAAAGACATGATTCCCGGGAAAACTAACCACTGGTACGTTATCCCTGAAAAAGAGGGTACGTACAGAGGAAAGTGCGCTGAACTTTGCGGCGAATACCACTCGCTCATGTTGTTCACGGTCAAGGTTGTCTCTCAGGCAGAATATGACTCACAAATGCAGAAACTTCGCGATCAGGACATGACTGGCCGACTCGGTCCCGAGTACAACGCGAACCAGAACCTTCCCGGCACCGATGGAAACACCGACAGCTAAGGCACAGTCATGACAACAACAGCACCACGCCCAGCAGCGCCAGCGATTCCTGAAGGTGCGAGCACACCAGCGGCGGGACGGCAGGGATCCGTTTTCCTCGACTATTTGACGACCACGAACCACAAGACCATCGGGTACATGTACTTCGTCACGTCCTTTGTGTACTTCCTCATTGCCGGTGTCATGGCTCTCATTATTCGGGCACAGTTGTTCCAACCCGGTATGGACTTAGTGACCAAAGAGCAGTACAACCAGCTCTTCACGATGCATGGAACCCTGATGCTCCTCATGTTCGCTACTCCGCTTTTCGCGGCATTCGCCAACGTGTTGATGCCAATCCAAATCGGTGCACCCGACGTTGCGTTCCCGAGGCTCAATGCTCTTGCGTTCTGGTTCTACTTTTTCGGCTCGCTAGTGGCAACCGCAGGTTTCCTCACCCCTCAGGGGGCTGCGTCGTTCGGCTGGTTTGCTTACGCGCCGTTGTCGTCGGCAACATACACACCGGGTGTCGGCGCCAACATGTGGGTCTTTGGTCTCGGCCTATCCGGCTTCGGAACCATCATGGGCGCGGTCAACTTCATCACCACCATCATCACCATGCGCGCGCCGGGAATGACGATGTGGCGTATGTCCATCTTTTCGTGGAACACGCTCGTCACGTCACTGCTTATCATCATGGTTTTCCCGGTCTTTGCTGCCGCCGCTCTGGCGCTGGGGTCCGACCGGGTATTCGGCTCACACGTCTATGACGCGGCCACAGGTGGGTCCATTTTGTGGCAACACCTTTTCTGGTTCTTCGGCCATCCCGAGGTTTACATCATTGCTCTACCGTTCTTCGGAATCATCTCTGAAATCATTCCCGTTTTCGCGCGCAAGCCAATCTTTGGCTACAAGACGCTCGTTTTTGCCACTATCGCTATCGCCGCACTGTCGATGACGGTGTGGGCTCACCACATGTATGTGACGGGCAGTGTGTTGCTCCCGTTCTTTGCTCTCATGACGATGCTGATCGCTGTTCCAACAGGAGTCAAGATATTCAACTGGATTGGAACAATGTGGCGTGGGTCAATCACGTTCGAATCCCCGATGGTGTTCACCCTCGGATTCCTGGTTTCGTTTGTGTTCGGGGGACTGACCGGTGTGATTCTTGCCTCACCGCCACTCGACTTCAACCTCTCTGACACGTACTTCGTCGTAGCGCACTTCCACTACGTGGTGTTTGGAACGGTAGTCTTCGCCATGTTTGCGGGCTTCTACTTTTGGTGGCCAAAGTGGACCGGTGCCAAATTGCGCGAAGACCTTGGCCAGTTGCACTTCTGGTTGCTGTTCGTCGGCTTCCACATGACCTTCCTCATCCAACACTGGGCGGGTGTCATGGGCATGCCGCGTCGTTACGCGACCTACCTGGTCGAGGACGGCTTCACCTGGATGAATCAGTTGTCGACCGTCGGTTCGATGATTCTTGCCGTGTCGATGATTCCGTTCTTGTTCAATGTCTGGTGGACCAAGCGGAACGCACCCATGGTCGGAGTCAACGACCCGTGGGGCTACGGACGGTCACTTGAATGGGCGACGTCGAGCCCACCGCCCCGCCACAACTTCACCTCGATTCCGCGGATTCGATCGGAATCGCCCGCCTTCGACCTGAACCATCCCGAAGTTGCGCCTCCCGGATACTCGGACAAGTAGGGGTTCGGACAATGCAAGTTAACACCAAACTGTTTTTGTGGCTCGCAGTCTTCTTCCTCCTTTTGTCGGTCATTTACCCCACGTGGGTTTTCATTTCAGGCGCTCCAATCGAATGGGTTGGAACCCTCGGGATTCCGTTGACGATGGTGATGTTCCTGCTGTTGTGGGGATTTCTTTATATCAACCTGCGTCGCCAAGCCGGGGGAGTGCTGCCGGAAGACAGCCTCGTGGCCGATGTCGATGACGGTGACACCGAAATGGGCTTTTACCTTCCATGGTCCTGGTGGCCGCTCTTTGCTGGAGCCGCCGGCGGTTTGGCGATGCTCGCCATGAGCGTCGGCATCTGGCTTGCGTTGTTCTCGCTCGGGCTTGTCCTCATTACGTTCATCGGATGGTTCTTTGAGCCGGTTCGCGGAGCCTACCGCCGCTAAACCGTCGTCGATGCGGCGAATTGGACTGTGATTCCGAGTTCTATGTCGGTGGTAGCGCCTAATGTGGAGACGTGACCAAAACTCGCGGACCACTTCCCGAACCCGATGATTCCGAATCTGACGCGAACGCTAGTTTCAGTGGCACAGCGAACGAACCCGACGCCAAAGAGGTCGATCTCACCGCTGCCGATCCGGTGTCTTTTGAGGTACCACCCAACACCAACCTCGTCGTCAACGTTGTCGGCAAACAGGGCGGGGGATGCGTGTCATCCTTCTTGTCTGGTTGCGGGTGTCTCGTAACGGGATTGTTTGTTGTTGCCCTGATATTGGCAACCATCGGTTCCTATTCGCGATAACCAGCCTGAATCACAAGTCGTGAAACAGACAGATGGGGCCTCGCCTTCGGCCAGACCCCATCTGCGTTATCGAGATTAGTGCTTTTGCGACTCAAGTTCCTTCGAGACCACCGGCGCAATACGGTCTTCGAAGTAGAACCGCGAGACCGAAGAGCGCATTCGCGCACCGACCGTGATCTTTCCACGAGCGTTCGGACGCAGTTGCGCAGGCTCGTATTCGTCGAACGACACGAGTTTCCATTGCTCAAACTCATTCAGCGGCGTGTGGATTTCGCGGTACTCGCCACCGGGCAAACGGACGATGCGGCTCGATTCGTAGCCGTGAAGAACAAGCTCGCGGTCTTTTCGCTGCAGAGCAAGGGCAATCTTTTTCGCCATCCAGAACGCGGCAACCGGACCAACAATGAGCAGAATCTGGAGGGTCAAAATCA
>JBIIAK010000057.1:0-5881 GCA_044239945.1 Microbacteriaceae bacterium | reverse complement strand
TCGACCGTAGCGTGACACGGTGTCGGCGATGTCCGTTGCCACAACCTGCGGGACGGGGAACTTGGAATACGTCTCAAGAGTTGCGAGCATTTCCTCGGCGGTGTGCCCTGCCGCTCGCGCGTTCCACAGCCCAAGTCGCGTGATTCGGTAGGTGTGAATGTGTTCCGGCGCTCGTTCCAATTCGGCGAAAACCGCTAATGCATGGCGTGCGTCGGTTGCCTGTTCATGGCCAACCTCGAGCAACACTGTTCGATCGCTTTGGACAATGAGGGGACCGTTCACGCCTTACTCTCCGACTGCTAGAAGTTCGATGATGGCAGAAATAGGAAGTGTCCGTTCGACGTCGGCGACCGTATCGAGCCCGCGGACGCGACCGTTTGCCACATGACGAGGTTCGAGGGTGATTGTTTTGTTCCCCGCGCTTGTTTCAACAAGCAGAGTGACTTTCGTGCGAGTCTTGCCTGCTGTGATGAGTGCACGTTCGAGGTGGGTTGATCCAAGGCCAGTTGAAAAAAGATTTTCGGCGAGTTCCAGCAGCGCGGTCGGGATACTGGGCTCGACAATGACCGGGTCCGTCGCGGGCGCAACCACGGTGTACCGATTCTCGACGAGCGCGGTCTCAACTCGCAAGCGGGATGCGCCGTAAAGCACAGAGAGGTCATCGACCTTGACAGGAGCGAGTCTTTGAAGGCGCGGGTCGGATAACAGCATTTCACCGAGTTCGGGGTGAGACGCCTTGGCGGCGGTGTCGGTACCAGTTCCATTGAGGGTGATGAATCGACCGTTGTTGGCGATGTCGGCAATAGTCGATGTGACCGCCGCTGAGACCGGCGTAAGTGACAGTTCGCTGAGCCTCGTGACGATCGATTCGACAGTCGTCCCGGTCGCAATGGCCCTCAAGATGAGCGCGGGGTCAAGTCGTCTCTTGGGGGCAAGCCCGCGAGTTTCAAGGTGGGAAATCTGGGCGAGAAACTGCGCAGTGTCAGTCGTGATGGGACCCGGCGCGATGATGCTGAGGTCATCCAGTACGTATACCGAGGTCTGTAGTTCCGGCAGAAACGGGGTGAAAAACTCGGCGACTGACTCTTTGCCAACAATCGCAATGCGGCCAAGTTCGGTGGTTCCGCCGGCTGTCAATCCGAAAAGGCGGGACTCGTTGGCGACGCGACGCAGGATGTTGGATTCGTGTGTGTCTCGTAGCGGTAACAGCCATTCGAGGAATGGTTCGTCGAGGCGGCCTGCAACGGCGCAGGTTTCACGCACCGACGGTCCAAGGTCGACCATGATTGCGCCAAAGGCGGCTGACCACAACCCAACGAGATCATCAGAGAGCGCCATTCCACGAGTTGTTGCATACAGGCGGCGGTCGATGGTTCGAACGAGTCCGGCGGCTTCGGCTATTCGCACCAACGCGATTGCATCTTCTTCGGACACGACCAGTCCAGCGGCGAGGATTTTTTCCTCTGCGCGAAGCAAACCACCCGTTGCCCCCATGGTGAGCGGGTCACCGGCGACCCACTCAACGAGGTCACGAAGTGCGATGACACTGTGCAATGCGATGCTTGTGCTGTCGCCAACAGTTTCAGATTCGATCGGAGTTGGCTGATCGAGAAGCGCCGGCAATAACGCGGCGACCTCCGGGTATGGCGACCCAGACGCATCGGCCAATAAGATATTTCGGGCGTGGTCACCTGCTGTCCCTGAAGCAAGGGCGACAAGTTCAGGTCGAGCCAGCGAGCGAAGAGTTGGCACGATGGATTCTGAGGACAGCAGCGCATCTGCGAGATCGTGCAGGTCGTGCTGTTTTCCCAATTGCCAGCGACGCGTCAAGACAAGCGTTTCGAGTTCGTGATGCGACATCGTTCCCAGTCGTGTCGACGCGTCATGAGAAGAAGGCATCCGAATAGTTTATCGTGCCGACAGGTATCCTCGGTAAGGGTCTGTTTACAAGGAGAGAAATGCCAACCGGAAAAGTGAAGTTCTTCGACGAGGACAAGGGTTTTGGATTTATCCAAGGCGATGACGGTGTCGAGGTATTTTTGCACGCCTCGGGGTTGCCGGCCGGAATCACAGTTCAAACCGGTGCGCGGGTTGAATACGGCACGGTCGACGGTAAGCGCGGACTTCAGGCGCACGGTGTCCTGATCCTGGAAGAACCTCAATCGGTGGTGCGCAGCCGCCGCCGTCCCGCGGACGACATGGTTGTTATCGTCGAAGACGTTATCCGGATGTTGGAATCGGCGAGCTCGGATTTGCGCCGAGGACAGTACCCGGCAAATTCTCACGCCCGCAAAATCGCGGCCGTGCTTCGAAAGGTTGCGGATAATTTTGACGCCTAAAGCCCTTGAGCAGGCGGCGCGTGCGGCTCTCGAGACAATCACCCCGGCTGACACGATCGGTTCGGTGCTCGCGTTTGAAGAATTGGACGGGATTGCCAACGTCCGTTTCTGTTCCAACCTTCCCGGTTACGTCGGATGGGACTGGGTCGCTTCTCTCGCCGTTGATGGCAAATTGACGACGGTTCTCGAAACCGAACTCCTCGCAGGGGATGGTGCGATTCAAGCCCCGGATTGGGTTCCCTGGGCCGACCGCCTTCGTGAATACGAGGAATCGATTGCAGCCGGAATCGAAGAAGCTATCGTGGTCGTTCCGGATGACGAACTAGACGGTCTTGACGACGATGACGATGACGACGACGATGATTTTGAGGACGACGTCGACTCGGTCGACATCACAGACATCGTTGAATCGCCGTTCGACGACACTGATGTTTTTGACGGCATCGACGACGTCGTCAGCGAAGACGGCATTGACGGTGACGAGTACGTCGTTGTCGAAGACGGCTAAAGCGCAGAGATAGCCGAGTCAATCGCCCCGAGAAGGCGCGAGACATCACTCGGGTCAACTGCGGTAAATGTCGCAATTCGAAGTTGGTTGCGTCCGAGCTTCCGGTAGGGGTCGATGTCGACAATCCCGTTCGACCGCAACATCGTCGAAACGCGGCTCGCGTCGACACTCTCATCGAAGTCAATCGTGGCAACAACCTGCGAACGGTGTTTGGGGTTAGCGACGAACGGGGATGCGTTCGGATGAGCCTCTGCCCATGCATAAATTTGGTCTGATGAATCCTTCGTGCGTGCGTGCGCCCACGTAAGTCCGCCGTTTTCGGCGATCCATTGGATCTGCGCGTCCATCAAGAGAAGCGTCGCGATGGCCGGAGTGTTGAGGGTTTGGTCGAGTCGCGAGTTCTCGATTGCGGTGCGGAGAGACAAGAACTCGGGGATATAGCGATCCGATGCGGCGACCTGCCCGATTCGGTCGATGGCGGCGGGGGACATGAGGGCGAACCACAGCCCGCCATCACTCGCGAAGTTTTTCTGGGGGGCAAAGTAATACACATCCGTCTCGCGCACATCGATGTCGACACCACCGGCCGCGCTCGTCGCATCAACAACGGTGAGCGAACCGACTGCCCCCTGGCGACGTACCGCAGCCATTGCGCCGGTTGACGTTTCATTGTGAGGGTAGGCAAACACATCCGCTTCTTCGTCGCCGACGAATGCCGCGACTGTTCCCGGATCACTCTGGACGACGGCAGGCGCCGTGAGCCACGGAGCGTTCGCGGCTGTCGCAAACTTTTGCCCGAACTCTCCGAAGGAAAGATGCGCGCTGCGCTTGTCGATGAGGGAAAAAGCTGCCGCATCCCAAAAAGCGGTCGAGCCACCATTGCCAAGCACGACTTCGTAGCCGTCGGTCAACCGATAGAGGTAGGCAAGTCCCGTACGCACTCGACCGACGAGTTCACGGATGGGCTGCTGTCGATGAGACGTTCCCAACAAATGAGAATGTGAGACGAGATAGTCAATTTGCTCTGGCCGAATTTTCGACGGACCGCAGCCAAATCTGCCGTCTACCGGGACGAGCTCAGGCGGGAGTCGGAATTCGGTCATCACCCAAGTCTAAACAGTCCACACCCTCCTAAATTTGATAGTTTTGCCACGCCGAAGGACTCGCTTTGCCCGTTCATAGGCTCACTCGGTAAACTAAAGATGTTCCAAACGCGCCACCGCGCTCACAGAACAGCCCCATACCGCCCGATTTTCCCCGTCTGTGTGAGGTTAAACAAACTGAATGACGGGGAGGTGAAGCGCCTCGGGCTCAGGAGCAAACTCTTGGATAACGCTTTCTTTCGGATCGGCCACACCACAGCCCTCGCAATCGGTGACGTCGTCCGTTTCATCGCCCGTGTCATTCGCGGGATTAGACCGACTGCCCGCAGTGCGGGTCGCGCGATGGTCAGTGAAAACGCTCGCCGAGTTTCGGTGTTTGGGCTCGTTGCTGCTCTCGTGGGGACCATTGCACTACCGGCCTATGCGTTCAATCCTGAAATCATCAACGCTACCGAAGCTACCCAAGATGTCGTCGTGACCAGCGAGACGTCAGTCGATGTCGATCAGTCACAATTCCGTGCCTCGACTTTTGCCGAGATTCAGGCCGCCGCGGTAGCAAACGTTGTCTACCCTGAATACAACGGACCTTCCGCCGAGGACTACCTCAAGAATCCCGAGTACCCCGACTTCAGCCTCGACAAAGTGTTCGAAGTAGCCAAGCAATACATCGGGGTTCCGTATCGTTACGGTGGTGCGACCCCTGCTGGCTTCGATTGCTCGGGACTCGTCGGATTTGTTTATGCGCAGTTCGGTGTTGCGCTTCCTCACAGTGCTAGCGGGCAAGCGGCGATGGGTCGACCAATTCGCCTTGCCGATGCCAGGCCGGGTGATCTTGTCATCATGGCGGGTCACGACGGAATCTATGCTGGTAACGGCAAGATCCTCGATGCCCCAGCTGCGGGTGGCTACGTGAGCATTCGAGACATTTGGACACCCCATTTCTACATCGTGCGCGTGGGAATTAACTAGCGCGCCAATACCGCGCGACGAGATTGACAGGCGTAGTCTGAACGGGTGACCATCACAACTCGAGTCGTTTGCGGTTTGACGGGTACCCACAGAGCCTCCCCCCGAGGATTCGAGTGGGAACACCCGATAAGTCCGAGCGCCGTTTCGCGCCGATACGGTTGCGACAACGCGAGGCATCGTCTGTGAAGACGGTGCTTTTTTTGTGCCCGATTCGAGCAACGGTGGCAGAACCCCGAAACCCCACACACCATGTGGGACCGAAAGGAACGATATGAGAACCCTGGTCCTCAACGCCGGCTATGAGCCGCTCGCTGTAGTGTCAGATCGTCGAGCCATCGTGCTCGTCATGACCGGAAAAGCAAACATTCTTGCCCACGAGGCAGATCACCCAATTTTTGGGATCTCGGGTTTGTGGGATAGGCCCAGCGTCATCATCTTGAGCCGATACGTTCGCGTCCCGATGACAAGCGGTGTTCCGCTAACGAGACGCGGCGTGTTGCGCCGCGACAACCATCGGTGCGCCTATTGCGGCAAAGGGGCCAACACGATTGACCACGTCCAACCCAAATCACGCGGTGGATCGGACAGTTGGGAAAACCTCGTGGCGTGCTGTGTCCGGTGCAACAACCAGAAAGCAGACCGAACCCTGCGCGAACTCGGCTGGTCACTCTCTGCCCAACCGCGGCAACCCCGTGGAACAGCGTGGTTGGTGCGCGGAATCGACCGCGACGTGCCGGCCTGGAACGACTACCTCGTCGCCTAAAGCCCGCACGTGGTTGAATGGTGACATCGCCTTTGTAGCTCAATGGAAGAGCAGTTCCGTCCTAAGGAAAGGGTTGGGGGTTCGAGTCCCTCCAAGGGCACTCCTTAAATCCTCTATCGTGCAGTCCCGTCGAGTATGACGAACAAGTCCACTGGACTTGTTCGCTCCAAGGGCACTCCTTAAATCCTCTATCGTGCAG
>JBIIAK010000056.1:0-5923 GCA_044239945.1 Microbacteriaceae bacterium | reverse complement strand
CGAAGCGTGAGTGATTCCGAAAGAACGTCAGATGATTGAGGTTCGAACGGAACGTCAATCAGTGCGGGCGGCGGGTCCAACTCGTACACGTTTTCAATCGCCTGTTCCAGAATCGTTGCTGGATCCATTTCGAGTTCGGTGTCGACTGTCCACGATCTCGTGCCACGGACTCGACCACCGCGCACATGAAATATCGCGATAGCGGCGGAAAGCTCACTCGACGCGAATCCGATGATATCGACGTCCAATTCCTCACGCAGAACGACCGCAGAACGCTCCGCAATCGATCGCAGTGCAGTCCGTTGGTCACGGAATCGAGCGGCAGATTCGTAATCGTGGCGTTTCGATGCATCGTTCATCTGGCGCCCAAGGTCATCAATCACCGCTGAATCCTGGCGAGTCATGTAGCCAACGAGATTACGGGCGAGTTCGCGATGTTCGTCTGCGGTGACGCGTCCCACGCACGGAGCAGCGCATTTTCCAATGTCGCCGAGCAAACAGGGTCGATCGTCACGTCGCGCCTTGGTGAAAGTCGATTTCTCGCACGATCGAACCGGGTAGACCGACAACAGTAGGTCAAGCGTCTCGCGAACGGCCCACGACTTGGTGAACGGACCGAAATAGTTCGTGCCGTCCTTTACGCGCGTTCGCGCGAGGAACGCCCGCGGATACTCTTCACCCATCGATATGGCGAGATAGGGGTATCCCTTGTCATCGCGGAACTGAATGTTGAACGGCGGACGGAATTCCTTGATCCACGTGAACTCAAGATGTAACGCCTCAAGTTCGCTGCCCACCACGGTCCAATCGACTCGGCGGGCCGTCTTGACCATTCGCGCAGTTCGCTCCATCAGACCGGCGGGGTCGTGAAAATAGGTCGACAGTCGATTGCGCAGTACTTTGGCCTTACCGACATAGAGAATCCGGTTGTTGTCGTCGTAGAAGCGATACACGCCGGGGTCAGTCGGTATCGACCGAGGCTCCGGGTGCCAGTCAGCGGTCATTTCAAGATTTCCGCCAGGAAGGTACCGGTATGTGATTCCTTCACTTTCGCAATTTGCTCGGGCGTGCCCGTCGCGACGACGCGTCCGCCCTGGTCGCCGCCTTCTGGCCCTAGGTCGATGACATGATCTGCAGAGCGAATCACGTCGAGATTGTGTTCGATGACAATTACGGTGTTGCCCTTATCGACAAGAGTGTGAAGGACAGCGAGTAGGCGACGCACGTCTTCGAAATGAAGGCCGGTTGTTGGTTCGTCGAGTACGTAGACGGTTCGCCCCGTGGATCGACGCTGCAGTTCCGTGGACAGCTTGACGCGTTGCGCCTCGCCACCCGAAAGAGTGGTCGCCGACTGTCCCAATCGAACGTACCCGAGTCCGACGTCGCACAGCGTCTTCATGAAACGATGGATAGACGTAATGGCTTCGAAGAACTTCTCCGCCTCTTCGATCGACATATTCAATACTTCGGAAATGTTCTTTCCCTTGTAGCGCACTGTCAACGTTTCGCGGTTATAGCGCTGGCCGTGGCACTCCTCACACTCGACGTATACGTCGGGCAGAAAGTTCATTTCGATCTTTATCGTGCCATCGCCAGAGCAATTCTCGCAGCGCCCGCCCTTGACATTGAACGAAAAGCGCCCTGGTCCGTATCCACGTTCCTTCGCTTCGATAGTCTCGGCGAACAGCGTACGAATTTTGTCAAACACTCCGGTGTAGGTCGCGGGGTTAGAGCGCGGAGTCCGACCAATCGGAGCCTGGTCGACGTGAATGACCTTGTCTAGGTGATCCAGACCAGAGATCGATTTGTGTCGTCCAGGGGTCTGTTTTGCGCCGTTGAGACTGTTCGCCATGCTTTTGTAGAGGATGTCGTTGACGAGAGAACTTTTGCCCGATCCCGAAACTCCGGTCACCGCGACAAAGACGCCCAATGGGAAGTCGACGTCGACATCGACGAGGTTATTCGCTGTCGCCCCGTGAACAGTGACGACTCGGTCAGACGTCCACGGACGGCGTTGTACGCGGTCAGAGACTTTCTCACGACCGGCTAGGAAGGCCGCCGTGTGTGACCTCTTCTCTTTGAGGAGGTTCGCCAACGATCCAGAGTGCACCACCTCACCACCATGCTCGCCTGCACCAGGACCGATGTCGACAATCCAGTCGGCGGCGTGAATAGTGTCCTCATCATGTTCGACGACGACCAGGGTGTTTCCGATGTCGCGCAATCGAATCAGGGTTTCGATGAGTCGGCGATTGTCACGTTGGTGAAGTCCGATTGACGGTTCATCGAGAACGTAAAGGACTCCCGTCAGACCCGCACCGATCTGCGTGGCTAGACGGATTCGTTGAGCTTCGCCCCCGGACAGAGTGCCCGCTGCTCGAGACATTGTGAGGTAGTTCAAGCCCACATGCAGAAGGAAATCCAAGCGGGCAGTGATTTCGCGGAGTACTGCTGCAGCGACCTGCGCATCGCGATCAGACAGCGTCAACGTTGTCATGAAGTCGTGAGCGGCTTGGAGCGAGAGCCCGCACACCTCAGAAATCGATTTGTTGTTAACGGTTACGGCCAGAACGGCCGGGGCGAGACGTTGTCCCTGGCATCCCTCACACGGGACGGTTCGATGGAAGGCTCCGAATCGCTCCTTCGTCCACTCCCCCTCGGTTTCGGAATACTTCCGTTCGACATAGGTGAGTACTCCTTCGAAACCACGAGACATCGACACCTTCCGCCCGTAACGGTTACGCCACTTGATGACGACCTCGTGATTGTTGCCATAGAGCACGGCGTTATGAACCTCGTCGCCGAGGTCTTTCCACGGGGTGTCCAGGTCGAAGTCAAGATCGTTAGCGAGCCCTTCGACCAAACGTTCGAAATACGGATAAATCAATTCTTTGCCACCCGGCTTCCACGGCAAAACGACACCTTGTCGGATAGACAATTCATGGTCGTCGAGAACGAGTTCGACGTCAGCCATCGACTGAACCCCGATCCCGTGACAGGTCGCACACGCCCCGAAAGGAGCGTTGAACGAGAATGTTCGCGGTTCAATTTCAGTGAGCGTCAGGACGTGTTGATTGGGGCAGGAGAGCTTTTCGCTGAAGGTGCGATCCTCATTGGTGTCGACAAAGTTTGCCACGAGGACTCCTTGGCCAAGTTTCAACGCGGTCTCAACCGAGTCGTTGAGGCGTGAAACATCCCCTCCCGCGGTCAGTCGGTCGACGACGACAGAGATGTCGTGTTTCACCTGCTTCTTGAGAACCGGAGGCTCAGACAACTGGATCACTTCGCCATCGACGAGTGCACGCGCATATCCCTGGCCGAGCAGGTCGGCGAATACCTCAACGAACTCACCCTTTCGTCCCTGGACAATTGGTGCAAGTATCTGGAACCGGGTATCAGCCGGAAGCTCGGTCAGCTGGTCGGCAATTTGCTGGGCGGACTGGCGTTGAATTGCCTCGCCGCATTCTGGGCAATGCGGTATACCCACGCGAGCCCAGAGCAACCGCATGTAATCGTAGATCTCGGTTATTGTCCCCACGGTTGAGCGAGGATTTCTGTTCGTCGATTTCTGATCGATGGACACAGCCGGCGACAACCCATCGATGAAGTCCACATCGGGACGATCGACTTGGCCGAGAAACTGCCGGGCATACGAGGACAGCGATTCAATGTAGCGGCGTTGACCTTCTGCGAAAAGAGTGTCGAACGCGAGCGATGACTTTCCAGAGCCGCTCAGCCCAGTGAAGACCACGAGCGCATCACGTGGAATCGTCAAGTCGACGTTCTTGAGGTTGTGGACTCGAGCACCCTTGATGCTGATGACGTTCTTACCGGAGAGGGGCGTTATCGACACTGGTCAATCCTACGGTTTGCCAAGTTCGCGGGCTGAGCGGACCTGTTTCTTCAGGTCGTGGATTTCATCCCGAAGGCGAGCTGCGAGTTCAAACTTGAGTTCTTCGGCGGCGGCAATCATCTGCTCGGTCAACCTGTCGATGACGACCTCGACGTCGTCGTCGAGATCTGCGAGACCTTCGGTGTCGTAGACCTCGCGCGCGAGCGTCTCTGTGATGTCAGCGATACGCTTCCGAATCGGCGTGGGATCAATTCCGTGCTCGAGGTTGTAGGCCACCTGCGTTGCACGACGACGGTTGGTCTCATCAATCGCTTGTTTCATCGCGTCCGTCTCACGGTCTGCGTAAAGGTGCACCTCTCCCGATACGTTTCGCGCGGCGCGTCCAATCGTCTGAATGAGGGAGGTCGCACTGCGCAAGAACCCCTGTTTGTCGGCGTCGAACACGGCAACAAGTGATACTTCGGGAAGATCCAACCCCTCGCGCAGCAGGTTGATTCCGACGAGCACATCGAAACGTCCAGCGCGGAGCTCTGTGAGCAACTCGACTCGTCGCAGCGTGTCGACGTCGGAATGCAGGTACTCGACTTTGACGCCCATCCCCCGCAGATAGTCGGTGAGGTCCTCGGCCATCCTTTTTGTGAGCGTCGTGATGAGAACACGTTCATCTTTGGCGACACGTTGGCGAATGCTCTCGAGGACGTCGTCGACCTGTCCTTTCGTCGGTTTCACGATGACCTGCGGGTCGATGAGTCCGGTGGGTCGGATGATTTGCTCGACGACGTCCCCGCCGACGACTCCCATTTCGTACTTGCCTGGGGTCGCAGAGAGATACACCTTTTGACCGACTCTGTCCAAAAACTCGGGCCATTTCAGCGGGCGATTGTCGAGGGCACTGGGGAGTCGGAAACCGTGTTCTACAAGCGTTCGCTTTCGAGACGCATCCCCCTCGTACATTGCACCGATTTGTGGGACCGTGACATGGGATTCGTCGATGATGACAACGAAGTCGTCCGGGAAATAGTCGATTAGCGTGTGCGACGGCTCCCCAGGTTTACGCCCATCCATGTGCATCGAATAGTTCTCGATGCCACTACAGAAACCGATTTGTTCCATCATCTCGAGGTCGTAGGTGGTGCGCATTCTCAACCGCTGAGCCTCGAGCAACTTGTTTTGACCTTCGAGAACCGCGAGCCGATCAGCCAGCTCCGCCTTGATGTCGACAATTGCTCGTCGCATCGTCTCGGTACTCGCCGTGTAATGCGAGGCGGGGAAGATACTCACCGAATCCATGGTTTTGATTACCTCGCCGGTGAGCGGGTGTAGCTGGTACAACGCCTCAATCTCGTCACCGAACATTTCGATTCGGACAGCTAACTCTTCGTACTGCGGGATAATCTCGAGTGTGTCGCCACGAACACGAAACTTGCCGCGACTGAAATCGACGTCATTGCGTTCGTATTGCATTCCAACGAACCGGCGCACGATGTCGGTCCGATTAATCGTCTGACCAACCTGCAGTGCAAGCATCGCATCAAGATATTCTTCGGACGAGCCAAGACCATAAATGCAGGACACCGTGGACACAACGATGACGTCGCGGCGCGACAATAGGGCGTTCGTCGTGGAGTGACGCAGGCGTTCGACTTCTTCGTTGATAGCGGTGTCTTTTTCGATGAATGTATCGGTTTGAGGTACGTAGGCCTCTGGTTGGTAATAGTCGTAGTACGAAACGAAATACTCGACCGCGTTTTCGGGCATGAGTTCCCGAAATTCTGTCGCGAGCTGAGCGGCGAGCGTCTTGTTGTGAACGAGTACAAGTGCAGGTCGTTGAATCGCCTCTATCAGCCACGCCGTTGTGGCCGATTTCCCGGTTCCGGTAGCGCCGAGCAGAACAACGTCCGTTTCGCCCGCGTTGATTCGGGAAGCGAGTTCGGCGATTGCTTTCGGTTGGTCTCCGCTCGGCGTGTAGTCACTGATGACCCTGAACGGTCTTACGGCGCGGGTCGGTTCCATACATCCAGACTAAACGCGATACTCGGCGGCAAGATCGGCCCAGACCGACTCGGTTTG
>JBIIAK010000055.1:0-6173 GCA_044239945.1 Microbacteriaceae bacterium | reverse complement strand
GGGGCGTCAAACCCCGAAGGGTCGCAATACCGTCCCGAGTCAGGACAAAAACCGTATTCGAAATCGGTGAATTTGATGTCACCGACAGTAGCCCCGGTCCTACGGGTCGTAGCAGGTTTCCGTGGGCAGGAATGACGACATTTTCGGCGAAGTCACCGCCGCTCACAATCGTCACCGTGGCATCAGACGCCCCGGGATTGGTAAGCCCCAGCGAGGCACCGACTGGCACCAACACTGATGCGGTCCCCGTTTGTGCGGGTGCCGCGCTGGCCCAGGCAAGGTCCGTGATTCCATTCGACGCATCATGAAAACCGACCCGCGCTGCCGCAACGATTGGCTGATCTGACTCGACCGAAACCGCCCAATCGCCTGCGCTCAATTCGGTAATCGGAAGATCAAACGTGGACCCGGCTGGAATCGACGCCGTGACGACTTGAGAGTCCCCCTCGGCGTAAGGGTCAAGGGTGATAGTGATTGTCGCGTCGACATCACCAGGTACGAGGAATCGCAGTGCAGCGACGACATCAGCGTACGCTGGGTCGACAAGAAGTTTGCCGATGGATTTCTCTGTCGGCACCGTGAGGACGGGGAAGGATACTGACGTTGTCGGTGCAGCGACAGGGCCGATGCGATCCAATCCTCCCGGAACCAGCCCTCTGACCACAGTGGTCTGAAGCGTTGCCCACACAGCCGCCCCATTACTTAAAAGTTGGATTACCGGAGACGCTTCGTCGGGCGCGAATCCCGCCACGGAATAGGAGCGCTGCGACCGCGCCGGAATAACAATTCCCTGAGATCCTGGCGCATCCACTATCCCCGCAGAACCCCATATTGCGAGATCGACTCGCGCCTCGACATCACTTCCGTTGGAAATTGTCATAATCGTGCCACGACCCGTCGTCGTACTGCCGCCTACCAGCCACTGGTCATTCAACGGGTCACCGCACTCTGTCGCAAGATACCCGGCTACCGATTCGGTATTTACAGAGCCGTATTCAGTTGCCGCCACATAGAGCGAATCTCCAGAGTCGGTGATTGACGAACCATTTGTCGACGAATCCATCGCGATTTCCGTGGTGCTATCTCCGCCGGCCATGACCCGAGTGGTCGCACTAATGCCCGAGATGGTCGCCGAGTCTCCGACATAACCAACAACGTCGCCCGCACATACAATGCTTCGACTAACCGACTCGGGCGATACCACCGACGTCAGAGGCACAATCCCGGCTGACAATGGGGTCGGTATGGCGGCAACCGCATAAGCCGAGAGACCCAGTGCGGTCAGTCCGGCTACGCCAATGGTGACCTTGCTAAGAATGCTCATCGTCGACCTCTCCTGTCACCGGTGCGAGGTCGTCCATCACGGGACGGCGGCGTGGCATCGAGGTGGGGATCGCCGCGATGAGCGCCACCATTCCAACGACACCGAGAATCACGCGAAATGCAAGGTCGGGCGCGCGATTCACTGGCGTGGCTTCGATCGGCTCGTTGACGCGCCACAGGATTCCCCGGTCAGTAACCCCGACCGACGTGAGCCCGGGGTGTGACGCAATTGCAGAGACCTCGGGCGCGGTCGGCAGTGCCTCGAGCACCAGAAATCTGATACCCACTTCAGACACGGCCGCGGTAACGTCGAAGTCGCTTTCGACAACCAGGTTGGCTGCGAGCTCGGCGATTGCGCTTTCGCGTTCCGCCAGGGTCTGCCGCGTGGCTGCTGCGGCTGTCCAATCAACGAGCGTTACCCCCGCGTCTCGTTGCAGTTCCGCACGAATGCCATCAGCCGTCGGTGTCAAAACCAGCGTCGCTCCGCCCGGGTGGGCGATGGTTTCCGCCTGCACATATGCCGGGAGTGTTCTGACGCTCGTGGGGGCAACGAGTGCCATTCCGGTTGCAACCGCGGTGAGCGGGACGAATCCCACCGCGGCGATCACCGCGACCGCAAGGGGAGCAAGGAATCCCGCGGCGAAGCGAATCGCACCAAGAGTGATGGCCGCACCACAGAGGAGCCCGAACCACACCACGTCATAGAGCGGTCCAGGGAACAATCCGACCGGCTGGCCGTCGGATGTTGCGAGGGTGAGGGGACCCAAAGCCGCCCACGTCAACAGTGCGATCGCCCCCGGCAGAAGTAGAGCCCCGACCCGAGGGTTTTCTGCGACGACGACCGCGATTACCGTCAACGCAAGGCATACGGCGACGACGACAAAGGCCGCGAGAGTTGCGATTTCAGGGTCCATGCCGGGAAAGCTGGGCATCGTCGGCCATAGCGTGAGCGACACGACACCCTGCGGCGCTGCCGTTGGAAACGGAACACCTCGATCTGCAAAGTACGTCACCGGGTTTGATATAGACGCAATGAGGCGTGGCCATTCGAACGCCAGTGCCGGCATCAGCGTAAACATCGCCGTCGACCTGCCGGTAATGGCGCGAATGATGACGACGGTCACAATGACGGGCGCGAGGGCTGGAACAGAGACCCACGCAATTGCAGCAAGAATCGACGCCCAGCCGAGAGCCAGAGTGGTGGAACCCACGATTGCCCGCGCAAAAAGCGGCAGGGCGATGTGCGCGAGAACCGCCGTAACGCGCCCTTCAGAAATTGCGACGTGCAGGGTCGGGAGAAGGGCCCACCCTGCTCCAACTACGATTGCCACGCGTGAGTTTGTCGTAACTGATCCTGCACCAACAAATCCCGCGACGAACGACAACGGAATCGCGAATGCAAAAATACTGACGACGAAAAGATTGGGGTTCCACCACGTCAGCGAACCCACAATTCCCATCAGGGCGGCAAATCCGTCCGGGGCGGCAGTCATTCCGCCCGCAACGTCACTCCACGTTGCACCGATCGCCTCGAAAGATTCCATGACGGTGGCGGGCATCGGAATCAACGCGCCACCCGACAGCGCGGTGGCACCCAGGAAACGGCCGCCCAAGACCATTCCGACAGCTGTTGCTAATCCCGTGAACCACAGCGCCGCTGCACCGAATTCGAGGCGAGGGGTGCCATCGGCCGCCTCCCGTGTCGCGAGTTCTTCATCCCGCTGCATGGCCCGACGGTGTCGAAGGTCAGACGGGGAGACAAACAGACGCCCGCCGCCCACGGGATTAGTCATCATCGTCCGGTAGAAACGGCGGGAGCGAGCAATTGCACCCACATCAAGGACACCCGCGACAGAACCTCGCCATTCAGCGAAAGGGTTTGTCCGCTTTCGCAGAAACCGCCCAAAACCGCGAACTAGCGCCCCAAAAGTCAGGGCAAACGCCCGAAATGGTTGGACCGCTGAGGGGCCGTAGACCAATACACGATGTGCGCGGGCCCGGGCCTCTTCACGTTCCGCTTGCGACTCGGTCACCTCACCCGCGAGCGCTTCGTACGACGTTACGGCTGTATCAATCACCGCGGCCGGCACAACCTCGACGAGCCAGCCAGCACTTCTAGCCCGAAAACAGAAATCGAGCGCTCCGCCGAGCGCAGGAAGGGCTGGGTCAAAACCGTTCAGCGACGTCCACACCGCCCGACGAACCAGCATCCCTGCTTCGCCTACAGCAAGAACATCAGTCGTCCGGTCGAACTGGGCTTGGTCTAGCTCTCTTTCAGCAATTTGCAGAGCGTATCCCGAGCGGGTCATTGATTCGCCCATTTCACGAATCGTGACAGGAGACGCGGCATCCATTTGCTTTGGCCCAACAATCCCGACGGACGGAGAAGTGTCAAGAATTGATGCCAGCGCGGCAAATGCGCCGGGTCGGACACTCGTGTCGTCACGCAGAACCCACACCGTTTCGGCGGTGGAACCGTCGATGGCAAGATCAACAGCCTGAGAAAGAGACAGTGTCGACGGTCCGATGACTTCCGTCTGGCCCGTGAGGGCAATCGTATCCCCGGTGAGATTGACCACGGTAACCGTGCCGGGAACCTTGTCGGCCGCCAACGACGCCAGAGTCACCGAGAGTCGTTCGGGGTGCCGCCGTGTGACCACGACCACCGCGAGCGAATCGCGTATCACCGAACCGACTCCTCAGTCCTTATGCGCGACGACGGTATTTGCGGCGCTCACGTTCGGACAGGCCACCCCAGATACCGAATCGTTCGTCGTTGGCTAACGCGTATTCGAGACATTCAGTTTTCACGGTGCATTCGGCACAAATCCGTTTTGCATCGCGGGTGGACCCGCCCTTCTCGGGGAAAAAGGCTTCGGGGTCGGTCTGGGTGCAGAGGGCATCGGCTTGCCACGCGAGCGGGTTGTCGTCGCCAACGGCATTGCCGGTTCCAATGACACCCAATCGAAGCGGATCGATAGCCCAGTTCCCTGGAACGTCATTTCGATATTCAGTCATGACGGGTTTTCCTCCTGTTGAGTGAGCGAGACACCTAATTACACCGTTGTTATTCCCAATAGTCAAGTTATGTTTTGGGGAAATTTCGTGTAGGCAAATGTGCCACAAAGATCCGCCCGTTCCCCGTGACATGACGAAGCGTCTCTCCCGCCTCGATAAAGACCGAACGACCACGAGGAAGACCACATTCAACATCCGAATGAAGCATCACCTCGCCCGCGACCGCAATGGCGATAGCCGGTCCCGAAATCGAGACACGGACATCGTCATGTGTCTCGATCTCGGTGAGGATGAAATCGTCGAGATCCGGATCGAATGTTCGCACACCGTTCGACTCTGTCGCCAAAAGACGCGGCTCGTCCAGTTCGTGAAAATCGAGAATGCTGAGAAGTTCAGGGACATCTACATACTTCGACGTGAGCCCACCCCGAAGAACGTTGTCGCTCGCGGCCATCACTTCAATTCCAAACCCTTGGAGGTAAGCGTGAATGTTGCCCGCCGGAAGGAACAGGGCCTCTCCGGGACGGAGCATCACGTGGTTGAGCAGCAACGAAAGAGCAATGCCGGGATCGCCAGGAAAATGGCTTGATAGCATCCGCGCAGTCTCGAGGGCGTCATCGACAACAGTGTCAGAAGTCGCTCGGATTCCCGCTGACAGCTGCTCAACGAGTTGGGTCACGCCATCACCTCGAGTCAAAATCCATTCAACAGCAGCATCGAGTCCTGTCGCAGTCGCTTTCATCAGTTCCGATGAGCCAGAGATTCCTTGGTGGGTGAGCTCGGCAATGATTGCGGCTCGCTCCACACCGGGCCGAAACCCGCACAGTGCCGAAAAATCCGAGAGGGCGACAATAACTTCTGGCTTGTGATTGGCGTCCCGATAGTTTCTATTCGGAGCATCCGGATCGAGCCCCACGGCGTTCTCCCTAGCAAAGCCGAGTTCTGCTTGAACTCGAGTCGGATGGGCCTGGATGGACAACGGTGATTCCGCCGCCAAAACCTTGAGAAGGAACGGTAACGGCCTGGTTCCAAAGCGCTCAGGGTGCGAAGCCCCCCAGGTAATGAGCGACTGTCCCGTTGCCTCTACTCGAGCGGGGCAAGCTGGGTGGTCTCCGAGCCAAAGTTCGGCTTCCGGAGCCCCAGAGGGGTCCTTGCCGAGCAAGCCCGCAATCGCGGACGACGAACCCCACGCATAGTTACGCGGTGTATTGACAATCTCGAACACTGCAACACCTCCACGTCGCTCACTAGGCTAGTGTCCCGTGGCCCAATTTATTGCGAAGAAACCCGTGATGGTGGCAATCCTCATCCTTCTTTTCGCTGGCGATTTCGTTCGCAACGCGCTCACCGTCCCAGTGTGGGCCGCTCTCGTCGTCATTTCCTCGATGTGGTCGCTGGTCGTCATCATCGTGAACCGGGTCTCCTGGAGAGCACTACCGATACCTCTACTTGGGCTTCTCGCGTGGTGGGGAATGACCCCCCTGTGGTCACCGTATGCGCCAACATCTCTCGTCATGTTGCTCGGCGCTGGGATGGGCGTCCTTTTTGGGCTCGCGATCACCAGTACGGTTCACTTAGACGAATTTGTTCGCCAGTCTGCGCTGAGTTTGCGCCTCATTCTTTTCGGTTCCATCCTTTTCGAAGTGATTGTGGCACTCATCGGGCACCCGGTTTATCCGGTCGGTTTTTCCGAAACGGCAGCGATACCAATCGAAATGGCCTGGAGCCGCGGGCTTTTCTTCTCGGCGGGCAGAATCCAAGGGCTCGTGGGCAACGCGAACGTGCTCGGAATGCTCGGACTACTATTACTCGTAATCGGACTCTGGCGTTTA
>JBIIAK010000054.1:0-6227 GCA_044239945.1 Microbacteriaceae bacterium | reverse complement strand
ATGGATTTGGGTCCCAGTTTGAGGGCCTTCGCCGCGGCCTCCGGTGAATCACGACACCAGGACTCCACAGCAGACATGAGGTCGGCTCGCGCTGAGTCTTGGCTGGAAAAGCTGAGGGTGGGAAAACTCATATGGGAATGCCCACCCTTAAGTTTTGTTTCCGACGGGGGAAGCAGGACTCGCACTTAAGCGACCAGTTCCGCCTGGCTGGCGACAACCATCACCGTGTTGTGTTCCACCGAGAGGAAACCTCGGTCGGCCTTCGCCAGAATGATTCCGTTGTCAGTGTGGATGCGAACATCGCCCTCTGCCAGTACGCCGAGGAAAGGCTCGTGTCCGGGAAGCACACCCAATTCACCTTCGACAGTGCGAGCGACAAGCATGCTCGCCTCGCCCGCCCAGACCTCGCGGTCTGCGGCGACGACCTGAACTCGGAGCGAGCCCATGGCTAGCCGTTGTCCTTCTGAATCTGAGCCCACTTCTCTTCGACATCCGAGATGGATCCGACGTTAAAGAACGCCTGCTCGGCGACGTGGTCGAATTCACCCTTGGCGATTGAATCGAATGACTCGATGGTGTCCTTGAGCGGAACTGTCGAGCCCTCGACTCCGGTGAATTTCTTTGCCATATAGGTGTTCTGGGACAAGAACTGCTGGATTCGACGTGCGCGGGACACGGTGATCTTGTCTTCCTCGGACAATTCGTCGACACCGAGAATCGCGATAATTTCCTGAAGTTCCTTGTTCTTTTGAAGGATCTGCTTCACCGTCGTCGCGACGCGATAGTGGTCGGCGCCGATGTAGCGCGGGTCGAGGATGCGACTCGTCGAGGTGAGGGGGTCGACGGCGGGGTACAGGCCCTTCGATGCGATTTCACGCGAGAGTTCTGTGGTCGCGTCAAGGTGAGCGAATGTCGTAGCGGGAGCCGGGTCGGTGTAGTCATCCGCGGGAACATAGATGGCCTGTAGAGACGTGATCGAGTGACCGCGCGTTGAGGTGATGCGCTCTTGGAGGATACCCATCTCGTCCGCAAGGTTGGGCTGGTAACCCACCGCCGAAGGCATCCGACCAAGGAGTGTCGAGACCTCTGAGCCGGCCTGGGTGAAACGGAATATGTTGTCGATGAAGAGCAGAACGTCCTGCTTCTGCACATCACGGAAGTATTCCGCCATGGTCAGAGCCGACAAAGCGACACGAAGACGCGTTCCCGGCGGCTCGTCCATTTGGCCAAAGACGAGTGCGGTCTTGTCGAAGACGCCCGCCTCTTCCATCTCGTGGATGAGGTCGTTACCTTCACGGGTGCGCTCGCCGACACCAGCGAACACCGAAACGCCACCGTGGTCTTGGGCCACGCGTTGAATCATTTCTTGAATCAGAACGGTTTTACCGACACCGGCGCCACCGAACAGTCCGATTTTTCCACCCTGGACGTAGGGCGTGAGCAGGTCGATGACCTTGATGCCGGTCTCGAAGAGCTGAGTCTTTGACTCGAGTTGGTCGAATGCTGGGGGCTTGCGGTGAATCGGCCAGCGTTCCTTGATGTCGATTTTCTTGCCGTCACCATTGAGAACCTCACCGAGAACGTTGAAGACCTTGCCCTTGGTGACGTCTCCGACGGGCACCGAAATGGCCTCGCCGGTATCGCGAACTTCCTGACCGCGGACGAGTCCGTCGGTTGGCTTGAGCGCGATGGCACGAACGAGATCGTCTCCGAGGTGCTGTGCGACCTCGAGGGTCAACACAATCTCGACACCATCCAGCGTGTAGGTGGTCTGGAGAGCGTTGTAGATCTGCGGAATCGAGTCGTGGGGGAACTCGATGTCAACAACGGGTCCGGTCACTCGCGCGATACGTCCGACCGCGGTCTGTGTCTTGGCTGCCATGTTCTCGTCCTTCTGTTTTGTGGTTACTTTTTCGAAACGAGGGCGTCTGCGCCGCCCACGATTTCGGAAATTTGTTGAGTGATTTCGGATTGACGCGCGTTGTTGGCGAGTCGGGTGTAGTTCTGGATGAGCTTGTCGGCGTTATCCGTTGCGCTCTTCATTGCCTTTTGACGTGCTGCGTGTTCTGCCGACGCCGAAGACAGCATCGCCGCAAACACACGGTTTTCGACATAGACGGGAAGAAGTGCGTTGAGCACGTTCAACCCGTCCGGTTCGAACTCGTACAAGGGCAAGATGTCGGCGCCGGTCGGGATGGGCGCATCGTCATCCGCTTCGACCACTTCGAGCGGAAGAAGGCGAAGGACCGTCGGAACCTGTGAAACGAGATTGACAAAACGGTTGTAAACGAGGTGAATTTCGTCGACACCAGCGTCGTCGTGGCTCTTGAGGAAATGCTCAATCAACGCCTGCGCGACCTCTTCTGCGGTTTCGACTTCGGGGCGGTCCGTGTTCCCAATCCAATCGCGCACCCACTCACGCTGACGGAATCCGAAGTACTGAAGCGCCTTGCGGCCGATGAGGTAATACACAACCTCTTTGCCTTCAGAGTTGAGCTTCTCGACCAGTTCGCCCGCTTCTCGAAGAACCTGCGACGAGAACGCACCGGCAAGGCCACGGTCAGAGGTGAAGATCACGACAGCCGACCGACGGTGGACATCGGGCTGCGTCGTCAACGGGTGGTCGACGTTGGAACCGACAGCCACAGCCGTAACCGCTCGAGTCAACGCCCGCGTGTAGGGGGCAGCCGCCGCCATACGCGCCTGTGCTTTCTGAATTCGTGACGCCGAGATAAGTTCCATGGCACGCGTGATTTTCTTCGTGGTCTGTGCCGACTTAATTTTTTGTCGGTAGATGCGAAGTTGTGCTCCCATGGTTTTCCTCCTCTCGGTTTACGTTCGAATTACTTGCGCTTGCGTGGCTTGACGATTTTTGCTTGTTCGACCTCGTCGGCGGGCAAAGCATCGAACTCTTCCGAACCAACCTTCGTTCCGCCCTTGCCGCCCTGGAACGACGTGACAAACTTGTCGATCTCTTTCTCGAGGTCTGCCTCGGTGGCGTCATCGAGAACGTTGGTCGATCGAAGCGTGTCGAGGATTTTGGTGTTTCGTCGAAGGTGCTCAATCAGTTCGCGCTCAAAACGAAGGACGTCGGTGATCTCGAGGGTATCGAGCTTGCCCTTGGTTCCAGCCCAGATCGAAACGACCTGCTCTTCGACGGGGTACGGCGAATACTGCGGCTGGCGCAGAAGTTCGGTCAATCGCGCACCGCGAGCAAGCTGGCGGCGGCTCGTCGCGTCAAGATCCGACGCGAACATCGCGAATGCTTCGAGCGAGCGGTACTGGGCAAGCTCGAGCTTCAATGTTCCGGACACCTTTTTGATCGACTTGACCTGGGCGTCACCACCAACACGCGACACCGAAATACCGACGTCAACGGCGGGGCGCTGGTTGGCGTTGAACAGGTCGGATTGAAGAAAAATCTGTCCGTCCGTGATCGAGATGACGTTTGTCGGAATGTATGCCGATACGTCGTTCGCCTTGGTTTCGATAATGGGAAGTCCCGTCATCGACCCGGCACCGAGTGCGTCCGACAACTTGGCACAACGCTCGAGCAGACGCGAGTGCAAATAGAAAACGTCACCCGGGTAGGCCTCTCGTCCTGGCGGGCGGCGAAGCAACAGTGACACCGCGCGGTATGCCTCAGCCTGCTTCGACAGGTCATCGAAAATGATGAGGACGTGCTTACCGGCGTACATCCAGTGCTGGCCGATCGCGGAACCGGTGTACGGCGCGAGGTACTTGAATCCGGCCGGGTCCGAGGCAGGGGCCGCGACGATTGTCGTGTACGCCATTGCGCCGGCTTCTTCCAGAGCGCCCTTCACGGCGGCAATCGTTGAGCCCTTCTGGCCGATCGCCACATAAATGCAGCGAACCTGCTTGTTCGTGTCCCCCGACTCCCAGTTGGCCTTTTGGTTGATGATCGTATCGACGGCAATCGCCGTCTTGCCTGTCTGGCGGTCACCGATGATGAGCTGACGCTGCCCGCGACCGACCGGAATCATCGCGTCAATCGCCTTGATGCCGGTCTGAAGCGGCTCGTGAACCGACTTTCGGGCCATCACACCAGGAGCCTGAAGTTCGAGCGCACGTCGGCCATCTGACTTGATGGTTCCGAGGCCGTCGATGGGGTTACCCAGCGGGTCGATGACGCGGCCGAGGTAACCTTCGCCGACGGGCACCGAAAGGACCTCGCCCGTCCGGGTTACTTCTTGACCGGCTTGAACACCCGAGAACTCGCCGAGCACGACGACACCGATGGAGTCCTCGTCGAGGTTCAGCGCGAGACCGAGGGTTCCGTCAGCGAATTTGATGAGTTCGTTCGCCATGACACCGGGAAGCCCATCGACGTGCGCGATTCCGTCACCCGCGTCGATGACGTGTCCGACCTCTTTTGCGCTCGACTTCGACGGTTCATACGATTTCGCGAAGTCGCCCAGTGCCTTGCGGATGTCATCTGGGTTAATTGTCAGTTCAGCCATTGTTGTTTCCCTTTGTGTGGCGGTTAGCCCGCGAGTTTCGAGGAGAGTTCTGTGAGGCGCGAACGGATGCTCGCGTCGATGGTGTCGTTTCCGACCTGGACGGTGAAGCCGCCGACGATTGAATCGTCGATGATTTCATCGATGTGGTGGCCGCGCCCAAAACGAGTGCGAAGCACCGTCGCGATGCGTTCGCGTTGGGCCTCGTCAAGCGGGTGAGCGACCGTCACGATGGCCACCCCGCGACCCTGCTGATCAGCGACGATGTTTTGGGCGTCCGCAAGCAGCGCGCGAATGCGTCGCCCGCGAGGTTGGCTCACGAGGTGCCGAACGATTTCGGTCGTCGCGTCGCTTGCCCCTTTAAGCACGGTTCCCGCAAGAGATCGCTTCGCGTCGGCCCCGCCTCGCTTAGCGCTGAGCGCCAACTCGAGTTCAGGGTTCGCGGCAACGGCTTGAGCAACAGTAAAGAGTTCCGATTCGATTGCGTCCTTGGAACCAGCGGCGATGACCCGAATTCCGATTTCTTCAATTCCGGCGAGCATCTCGTCGGCGGACGACCAACGCACGCCGACAATCG
This sequence comes from Microbacteriaceae bacterium, assembly GCA_044239945.1. Taxonomy (GTDB): domain Bacteria; phylum Actinomycetota; class Actinomycetes; order Actinomycetales; family Microbacteriaceae; genus MWH-TA3. Next base: position 1,172 of record JBIIAK010000054.1, on the reverse strand, counting down.
TGTGGAGCAGAGTGGCGGCTGTTGAGTCCAGCTTGCCGACGACGCCGTCCACAAGCGCGGCTTTCGCCGCGGCGTTTGCAACTGGATTTGCAAGTGCAGCACGCAACGCCGGGGTTTCCCCGATGGCTCGACCAACGGACAGAATCGCGGCGCCCGCCGCGACAGTCAATCCGTTCGCCTTCGCGACCGCGGCTTTCGCCGAGGTCAACGCAACGCGTGATGCACTACCCATTACTTACTCTTCTCGTTCTTTTCGACGTCGGCGAGAAAGCGATCGACAACAGCAGACGACGCCTTGGCGTCTTTCACCTGTTCGCCGATTACTCGACCCGCGAGTTCGAGAGCGAGCTGGCCGACCTCGGAACGAAGCGACTGGATGGCAGCGAGGCGTTCTGACTCGATCTGCTGTTGCGCTTTGGCCGTAATCGCCTCGGCGGCATCCGACGCCTGGTCCTTCAACTCGGCCAGGATGAGCGCTCCTTCGGCACGAGCCTTTTCTTTGATGTCGGCAGCTTCGGCTCGTGCTTCCTGAAGAAGTGCGTTGTACTTTTCGAGCGCCACCGCTGCTTCCTGCTGAGCCGACTCTGCGAGAGCGATTCCACCCTCGATTTTCTCCGCGCGAGCGTCGAGGGTCTTTTGCATGCGAGGAAGAACGATCTTCCAGAACAAGAAAAGTACGAGCGTGAACGGAATAATCGACCAGACGATGTCATAGATCGCCGGGAGGAGCGGGTTCGGTGCGGCCTCAGCCGATTCCGCAGCCCACACGAGTGCGTGCAGCATGTCGATTCCTTATCGTGACTATACGAAGATGAAGCCGGTTGCGATACCGACGAAGGCGAGCGCCTCGGTGAACGCGATACCGATGTACATGAGAACCGTGAGACGGCCCTGGAGTTCGGGCTGACGCGCAACCGACTCGATCGTCTTTCCGACGACGATACCGACTCCGATGGCGGGTCCGATGGCTGCGAGACCGTAGCCGACGGTTGCGATGTTTCCCGTGATTTCTGCGAGAACCATGGTGTTTCCTTCCGTTGTGACCCGGATGGGTCGTTGTGGTTAGTGTTCTTCCGCCAGCGCGAGCTGGAGGTAGACAGCGGTCAAGAGTGTGAAAACGTAGGCCTGAAGAACAGCGACCAAGATTTCAAAGAGCGAGAAAGCGATTCCGA
>JBIIAK010000053.1:0-6263 GCA_044239945.1 Microbacteriaceae bacterium | reverse complement strand
GTGCCGAGTCGCCGCACCCGCGACCCCGAGGCAGTCAGCACTGCGTGGTCGATCGACGCACTCAAGTTTGAGATTCCGGTTCTTGCAGCACCGATGGACTCGGTTGTTTCACCTCGAACCGCCATCACGATTGGCAAGCTCGGCGGCATCGGTGTTCTCAATCTCGAAGGACTCTGGACAAGGTACGACAACCCAGAGGCCGTGATCGAAAAAATCCGCGAACTCCCCGTCGACATTGCCACCGCCGAAATGCAAAAGATGTATGCCGAGCCAATCAAGCCGGAACTTATCAAACAGCGCCTCGGCGAAATTCGGGATGCCGGTGTTCCCGTCGCTGGTGCGTTGAGTCCGCAACGAACCGTCGAATTCCACGACGTCGTGACCAAGTCGGGCGTTGACCTTTTCGTGATTCGCGGCAACACTGTCAGCGCCGAGCACGTTTCGCCGACAGGCGAACCTCTCAATCTGAAGCAATTCATCTACGAACTTGATGTGCCCGTCATCGTTGGTGGCGCAGCAACGTACACCGCCGCACTTCACTTGATGCGAACGGGTGCCGCCGGCGTTCTCGTGGGTTTTGGCGGAGGCGCGGCCTCCACCACACAAACGTCACTCGGGGTCCAGGTTCCCATGGCGACCGCGTTAGCCGATGTGGCCGGCGCTCGCCGAGATTATCTTGACGAATCGGGTGGACGATATGTCCATGTCATTGCCGACGGCGGACTTGGTTTGTCCGGCGACATCGTGAAAGCAATTGCGATGGGTGCGGACGCCGTGATGCTCGGGACGACCCTCGCTCGGGCGACGGACACACCAGGGAATGGCTGGCACTGGGGTCAAGAGGCTTACCACGCCGACCTTCCCCGAGGTAACCGTGTCTGGGTCGGCCAGATCGGTCCGCTCGAAGAAGTGTTGTTCGGTCCGTCCCGTCATGCCAACGGACAGTCGAACCTCATCGGTGCACTGCGCCGAGCAATGGCGACAACCGGATACAGCGACCTCAAGGAATTCCAGCGGGTCGAAGTCGTCGTTGACCCTACCGCGTGAGAATACAACGATGACTCGCGCATGGTGGGCGATGGCACGACAGCCACGCTGGATTGCCGGACTCATCGCGTGTTTGATTCTCGCTGGGGTTTTCGCAGCGTTGGGTCAGTGGCAAATCGAACGCGCCATCGCCGAGGCAACAATTGTCGAGGTCGACACCGAAACCCCCGTGCCCATCACGACGGTTCTGAAACCCGGTGCGGGTTTACCTTTGATCGATGGTGGGCGCCGCATCACGGTGACCGCGACGTGGACTGGGGAACGGGTTGTTGTTCTCGACCGACGTCAGGGAAGCGACATGGGCGAGTGGCTCATCGCCAACACCCGAACTTCCGACGGTGCGTGTCTCCCCGTGGCGGTTGGGTGGGCGTCCAGCGTGAATCCGGACGATTTCATCGTGATCGATGATTCGCCTTCCCCACTGGTCGGGAGACTCGTTCCCAGTGACGATCCGTCGACCGGCGACTACGACAATGGCCGCTTGACCATCGTGTCGAGTTCTGACCTTGTCAATCGATGGGAGTGCGACACGATGTACGACGCATTCCTTGTCCTAGACTCGGCAACTCCACCCCTCGAGACCATCGTGTCGGTCAAACCGTTGCCACAGGCCGCGCTCAACTGGCTAAACATTTTTTACGCGATTGAATGGGCGTTCTTCGCTGTCTTCGCGCTCTATTTCTGGTACCGCCTCGTTAAGGACGCCGTCGAGCGGGAAGCGGACGCGGCCGCTGGCGTCAAACCCTAGAATTGCATTATGGCGATCGCGCGCGACAAAGCACTCAAAGCGGAAAAGCGGTTTCGAATTGCCGCTTACATCACGGGTGGAATGTTGTTGTTGTTGACTGCGGAGATGGTTCTTAAATATGCCTTCGGCGTTGAAATCGAGGCGGGCGGCCCGTTCGGTTTTCTTGCTCTCGTGCCGACCGACACGACTGTCGCGATCAACATTTCGACCTGGATTTTGATTGTCCACGGCTGGCTGTATGTCGTTTACCTGTTCGCGTCGTTCCAATTGTGGACAGCAATGCGATGGCCCCTCCTCTATTTCCCTCTGCTCGCACTCGGAGGGGTTGTGCCTTTCCTCTCGTTCATCACTGAAGGCCGTGTCCGTCGCATGGTTGACGAGGCTACTCGGTGACGACTCACCGGCCCGTTCTCGTTGTTGACTTTGGCGCACAGTATGCGCAACTGATTGCGCGTCGGGTTCGAGAAGCCCATGTGTACAGCGAGATTGTTCCGCACACCATCACCGCCACCGAAGTCGCCGCAAAGCAACCTCTCGCCATCATCCTGTCCGGCGGTCCGTCGAGCGTATACGAACCCGGTTCGCCGTCGCTCGACCCGGGGATCGTCGAACTCGGCATCCCGGTCTTGGGAATTTGTTACGGATTTCAGGTCATGGCCCAGCAACTCGGGGGCGGGGTGGCGAACACTGGCTCTCGTGAATACGGCGCGACCGAGGCTCGCGTCTCTGGTGGAGTTCTCTTCGCCGAACAACCAACCGAACAAACCTGTTGGATGAGCCATGGCGATCGAGTAGAGACGGCACCGCCCGGATTCACGGTCACCGCATCGACTGAAGGTACTCCCGTTGCGGCGTTCGAAAACGCCGAAACCAAGATGTTCGGTGTGCAATGGCACCCCGAGGTCGTGCACTCTGATTTCGGCCAGCGGGTTCTCGAGAACTTTCTGTGGCACGGTGCGGGAATCGCGCCCGACTGGACGAGCGGTAACGTCATCGACGAGCAGGTCACCAAAATCCGTGCGCAGGTCGGTGACGACCTCGTCATTTGTGGGCTGTCCGGCGGGGTTGATTCGGCGGTTGCCGCAGCGCTCGTGCACAAGGCGGTCGGCAATCAACTCATTTGCGTATTCGTTGATCATGGACTTCTACGCGAAGGAGAACGCGAACAGGTCGAACGCGATTTCGTCGCAGCCACCGGAGTTCGTCTCGTCACTATTGATGTCGCCGACAAGTTCCTTTCCGAGCTGAGGGGCGTCACCGATCCCGAGACGAAACGCAAGACGATCGGTCGCGAATTCATTCGCGCATTCGAGACCGCCGAGGCAGACCTTGTTGCCGAGGCGGCCAACGCGGGCAAGAAGGTCCGGTTCCTTGTTCAGGGAACGCTCTATCCCGACGTGGTCGAAAGCGGCGGTGGGAGCGGCACGGCGACCATCAAGTCTCATCACAACGTTGGCGGACTTCCCGAGGACCTTCAGTTCGAACTTGTCGAGCCGCTTCGTGAACTTTTCAAGGACGAGGTGCGTGCCATCGGTCGTGAGCTCGGACTTCCCGAACTCATCGTGGGCCGCCAGCCGTTCCCCGGCCCTGGCCTGGGAATTCGTATCGTTGGCGAGGTCACCAAAGAGCGTCTCGACCTGCTCCGCGCAGCCGATGCGATTGTTCGCGCAGAACTTACTGCGGCGGGCCTCGATCAGGACATCTGGCAGTGCCCCGTCGTTCTTCTCGCGGACGTTCATTCGGTCGGTGTCCAGGGCGACGGTCGCACCTACGGCCACCCCATCGTTTTGCGTCCCGTGTCGAGCGAAGACGCGATGACCGCCGACTGGACACGAGTGCCCTATGACGTCCTCGCCAAGATTTCGAATCGAATCACCAACGAGGTGAAGGACGTCAATCGCGTCGTTCTCGACATCACTTCGAAACCGCCTGGCACCATCGAGTGGGAATAAGAAAAAGGCGCCGATGGTTCGGCGCCTTTTCCGTGAAAAGGTGACTAGTCGTTACCGCGGAAGATCGCAATCATTCGCAGGATTTCGATGTACAACCAGACGACGGTGACAAGGATACCGAAGGCACCCTGCCAGGCGTAGACCGCGGGGACACCGCGCTCAGCGCCGAGCTTGATTGATTCGAAGTCGAGCACGAGCGAATACGCGGCGAGGAACACGACGACAACACCAATGATGAGCCCCAGCGGGATTCCCATGATGTTGGCCGAACTCAATCCAAACTGAGCGTTACCGGTTGCGCCGGTTGCCATGAGGATTATGTTCACCACCTGGTAAACGAGGTAGCCGACCATGGCGACCGTCACGACCTTGGTCATGCGCGCCGACGAGCGGAAACGTCCAGAGAGGAAAAGGAAAAGGGTGACCCCGATAACGCCGAGAGTTCCAATGACTGCCTGGGTAACGATTCCATCCCACATCGAGTTGAAGATCATCGAGATCGCCCCGACGAAAAGTCCTTGAAGCACCGCATAGGCGATGATGAGCCCTGGCGACGGCACCTTTTTGAAGGTGTTGACGAGACCGAGGACGAGGCCACCGACGAGGCCGACAATTAAAACGGGGAACGATGCGAAGGTCCAGCCGACGTATGCACCGCCAATCAGAACGGCGAACGCGAGGATTGTTTTGATGATGGTGTCTTCAACCGTCATGCGTCCGGTCTGGCCGGGCGTGGCGGCGGGCATGTCGTACGACTGTTCGAGCGTTGCCACGTCGTCTTTGGCAGAGGACGGTGTCTTTGATGCGTTAGGGCCGTACATAGCCTCGAGTTCGGCACGCGACACCTGTCCGGGACGGAAGGCGGCGTTACGCGAGAAAGCGGGATTGGAATTCATGGACACTCCTTTAAGTGCTGGGTGAATACTCGTCAATTCTAAGGTGAGAAACCTAAGAAAACCCTGAGAGGTTAGAGCGTGGACCACCAGAGATACAACATCACACCGCCGACAAGCCAGATCACGCACGCGATTGCCCCGAGAGCCATCGCGACGGTGCAGAGGCGCTCGCCGTTCTCGCGTGAACGGCGAATCTGTTCGCGAGCAAACCAGCCGAGCGGTAATGCCATTGGTGACATCAGGGCACCCAATATGACCGCGAGGATGGCGGTCGGGTTGGTGCGCGGGGTGGCAACAGTTTCGGTCACGTGGTCACTCTATTCACCCTTCGCTCTGGTGTCGGTGAGGGCGCGTAAACTTGAGCCCACATGTCGAACTCTCCCGCCGCACTCGATCCCGCTGATCCGCTCCTCGAGGGGCTGAACCCCCAACAAGCGCATGCCGTCGCTCACCGCGGGCCAGCTCTGCTGATCGTGGCAGGCGCGGGTTCTGGCAAGACTGCCGTCCTCACGCGTCGAATCGCCTTGTTGTTGAAGAACCGCGAAGCGTGGCCAAGCCAGATCCTCGCAATCACGTTCACGAACAAGGCCGCTGCAGAGATGCGCGAGCGCATAGAGATGTACATTGGCGACGAATCTCGAGGCATGTGGATTTCGACCTTCCACTCGGCGTGTGTGCGCATTCTTCGCAACGAGGCCGAACGCTTCGGGTTCCCGCAGGCGTTCACTATTTACGACTCGGCGGATTCGAAGTCGCTTGTCAAACGAATCCTCAAAGAATTCGAAGCGGACTCGATGGGACTCACTCCCGGTGGTGTGCTGTCGAAAATGTCGCGACTCAAAAACGAATTGATTGACGTTGACGGTTTCGCGAGCCAAGCCAACCCGAACGACCCGAACGACATGATGTTTCTCGAGGTCTTCCGTCGCTATACCCAAGAACTCCGACGCGCGAACGCATTTGACTTCGACGACCTCATTGGCCAAACCGTGTTTTTGTTCCGCGCTTTCCCCGAGGTGCGCGCTTTGTACCAACGCCGATTCCGCCACGTCTTCGTCGACGAGTACCAAGACACTAACAAGGCACAATATGAACTTATTCACGAACTAACACGACCAGTGAAGCCCGAACACGTGCCGGTCGAGACCCCGCCGGTGCTCTACAACACCGAGGGCGGTATCGACGCTGCGACCCTGACAGTCGTGGGCGACTCGGACCAATCGATCTACGCGTTCCGGGGTGCGGACATCCGCAACATCCTGGAATTCCGACAGGATTTCCCCGGCACTGACGTTGTCGTTCTCGAACAGAACTACCGTTCGACACAGAACATCCTGGACGCGGCCAACGCGGTGATCGGCAACAACTTCGACACGTCGATGAGCAAGCGCCTGTTCTCGGATCGCGGACCGGGCGAACGCATCACGGGGTTTACTGGGGTAACCCAACACGACGAGGCACAGTTCGTCGCCGACGAAATCGATAATTTGCATACCGGTGGGATGGCGTATCGCGATATTGCGGTGTTCTATCGAACTAATGCACAGACCCGTGCTTTGGAAGACGTTCTCATGCGGTCTGGAGTTCCCTACCGACTTATCGGCGGAACCAAGTTTTACG
>JBIIAK010000052.1:0-6423 GCA_044239945.1 Microbacteriaceae bacterium | reverse complement strand
TCGCCGAGACGATCGCTGGTCTGAAAGAAAAACAGGACGCTGAAAACAAAGAAGCGTCAGCACAATCGTTGGAACGCCGCACGGCCATCGTCGAGCGCGTAGAGGCGATTGCGGCACAAATCAACGGTTCCATACACTGGCGCAACGCCCAGAAGGAAATCGGAGAATTGTTTGATTCATGGAAGGAAGAGCAGAAGCTTCCATACCGAGTTCCCAAAAAAGCTGCCGATGAGTTGTGGAGCCGTTTCAGGGCTGCCCGTCAGACCTTCGATCGAGCACAGCGAGCGTTCTTTCAGACGAAACAGTCTGCGGATAAAGAAGCAAAGAGCATCAAGACAGGCCTGTGTGAAAAGGCCGAAGCGCTCAACGTCAAGGGAGCGGATGGAATCGGTCAGTACCGCGCACTCCTCGAGGAGTGGAAAAAGGCACCACGCGCCGCACGATCTCTCGACAACCAACTGTGGGACCGCTTCAAAGCCGCAGGCGACGCGCTGTACAGTGCCGGCTCCGCCGAATGGTCGGCAAACAGTGAGGCAAAAACGGCACTGCTCGCTCAATATCAACACCTGCTCAGCGAGAAAGACGCCGATGTGGCCAAGCGAGGATTCCGCGAACTTCGTGCCAAGTGGGACCTTCTTGGTAATGTTGCTAAGGCGGATGAACGCAAAATCAACGACGGATTACGTGCCATCGAACGACACGTTCGCGCCCTCGAAACCGATCACTTGGAGCGCACGAATCCGGCGAAGGTTGCTCTCCGTGAGGGTTTCGCGGCTCAAGTCGAAGCGTCCATTGCGCAGCTCGAAGAAAAAATAGCCGGAGTTTCTGATGCTGAAGAGATGGCTCGCATTCAATCCGAAATCGCATCTAAAAAGGAGTGGCTTGGCGCTATCGGCTAGCCCGCGTTGACGCGGTAAACGTCGTAGACCGCATCAATTCGTCTGACTGCCGACAACACCCGGTCGAGGTGGGTGGTGTCCGACATCTCGAAGACGAAACGTGATGTTGCGAGGCGTTGAGAATCGGTCTGCACGGTTGCCGTCAGAATGTTGACGTGATGTTCAGAGAGAACCCGGGTAATATCCGACAACAAACCGCCCCGATCAAGTGCCTCGACTTGAATGTGAACACGGAAAACCGTTGAAGACGTTCCCGCCCATTCAACCTCAATCATGCGTTCGCGCTCGTCGTCGAATCCCTTGACGTTGGGGCAATCCTCGCGGTGAACACTTACGCCATTTCCGCGTGTGATGAACCCGACGATGCCGTCACCTGGGACGGGCGTGCAACACTTCGCCAGTTTGACGAGGATGTCCGCCGCGCCGCGAACCAGAACTCCTGAGTCGTTATCTCGAGTGGCCGTCGGTTTACGTGTCGGTACAACGAAAACACTGTCATCGTCGTGTTCCACATCGTTGACGAAAACCATGATCTTTTCCAACACCGATTGCGTAGAGACCTGACCTTCACCGAGAGCCGCGTAAAGGCTATCGACGTTTTCGTACTTCAGTCCAGTGGCCACCGACGCAAGATTTTGGGCGGACAGAACACGAGACAGCGAAAGGTTCTTTTTCCGCACAACCTTCGCGAGTGCTTCGCGTCCACTTTCAATCGCATCGTCACGGCGCTCTTTCGTGAACCAACTCCGAATCTTTGAGCGCGCCCGTTGGCTGGTGGCGAAATTCAACCAGTCCTGGCTGGGCCCGGCCTCGGGATTTTTTGACGTCAACACCTCGACGGTGTCGCCCGACCCGAGTTGTGTGTCCAGTGGCACCAGTCGACCGTTGACCTTGGCGCCCATAACTCGGTGGCCGATTTCGGTGTGAACCGCGTAACCGAAGTCGACGGGTGTCGCGCCGACGGAAAGCCCAATCACCTTTCCCTTTGGCGTGAAAACGTATACCTCTTTTGCCCCGATTTCGTATCGAAGCGTGTCCAAGAACTCAGACGGATCCTCTGTCTCGCCTTCCCAGTCGGTAATGTGCGCAAGCCACGCCATGTTCTCGTCCGGCAAAATCTCATCGCTCGATTTACTACCCAACACCTGGCGCTCTTTGTATTTCCAGTGGGCAGCGACACCGTATTCGGCACGTTTGTGCATATCCATTGTGCGGATTTGAATCTCTACTGCTTTGCCATCGGGGCCAAAAACAGTTGTGTGTAAGGACTGGTACAGGTTGAATTTTGGCGTTGCGATGTAATCCTTGAAACGACCCGGAATTGGATTCCACCGCGCGTGAACTGCGCCAAGAGCCGCATAACAGTCGCGAATCGACGAGACCAAAATTCGAATTCCAGTGAGATCGTAAATTTCCTGGAAATCGCGCGACTGTCGAATCATCTTTTGGTAAATCGAATAATGCTGCTTTTGACGACCGGCCACCTGGGCTTTGACACGAGCCGTCTTGAGGTCACCGGATATTTGATCGATGATTTCGTTAACGAAGCGATCGCTTTCGGGTGTGCGTTCCGATACGAGGGAATCGATCTCGACGTAAAGCTTCGGGTGCAAGACCGCAAACGACAGGTCCTCGAGCTCCCACTTGATTGTCTGAATACCGAGACGGTGTGCCAGCGGAGCGTAAATTTCCAGCGTTTCGCGGGCTTTGCGCTCAGCCGATTCGGAATCGACGAACCCCCATGTTCGAGCATTGTGAAGACGATCGGCGAGCTTGATCAGAATCACCCGAATGTCCTTTGACATCGCCACGACCATCTTGCGAACGGTCTCAGCCTGCGCGTCTTCGCCGAGTTTCAATTTGTCAAGTTTGGTCACACCGTCAACCAGCAGACCAATCTCTGCACCGAAATCTTGAGTTACCGCGTCGAGGGTATAGGCGGTATCCTCGACAGTGTCGTGCAAGAGCGCCGCGGCAATCGTTTTAGCCCCGATACCCAATTCAACGAGAATCTCGGCGACCGCTAGCGGGTGTGTGATGTACGGTTCTCCTGATTTTCGGAGTTGACCTGCATGTGCTGTTTTGGCGACATGATAGGCGCGTTCCACAATTGCGACGTCCGCCCGAGGGTTTGTTTGACGAAGAGCTCGAAGAATACGTTCGAGCGCGCCCCCAGTTTCCGAGCGTGAAAAGAGCCGAGGGAGAAGAGCGCGACGCTGTGCCGAACCGCTGGAACTGGAATCCGACATGACGCCTCCTGCCTTTAGTTTAGGCGTGTGACGTTAGCGGACGGCTCCGGACGCGTTGCGGACAATTTCGGTCCGTTCCCCGCGTCCCTGTTTTGTCGTCTCAGACTCACCTTCTCGAAGTTGCGCGTACAACGGTGCAGCGATAAACATCGTCGAATACGCACCGCACAAAATTCCTACAAACAGGCTCAGCGCGATGTCACGAAGGGTTCCAGCTCCTAAGAGGAGTGATCCAATAAACAAAATGGACGCGACGGGGAGCGCGGCGACCACACTGGTGTTGATCGAGCGCACCAGTGTCTGGTTCACTGCGAGGTTTACCGACTCGGCAAACGTGCGCTTCGATTCGTCATACGCAATCGACGTGTTCTCACGAATCTTGTCGAACACCACAACGGTGTCATAAAGCGAGTAACCGAGAATCGTCAAGAGCCCGATTACTGCGGCGGGAGTGACCTCAAGCCCGAAGGCGCCATAAATTGCAGCCGTGATTGTGAGGTCGTGGACTACGGCAACCATCGCGGCCACAGACATCTTCCACGTTCGGAAGTACAGAGCCATCACGATACTGACGAGCACGAGGAATATCACTAATGCCCTCAGAGCTTGACTTGTGATGTCCGAGCCCCACGATGCCCCGATGAACGATGACGTCACTTGTTCGACCGGAACCGAGTACGCGTCTGCTAGGGAAACACGCAGCGCATCCGTTTCCTCGGCCGTCAACTGTTCGGTTTGGACGCGAACGGATTTGCCGCCCACGATCGAGATCTTCGGTGCAGCGGCCGCACCAACTTCGGATGTGATGGTCTGCTCGGCTATCGAGGTATCAGTTGATGCAGGGTTGGATATCTGGAACTCCGAACCGCCGCGGAATTCGATTCCGAAGGCAAACCCGCCGCGTAGCGATGTGATCGCTACCGCAATAACGATAAGGGTTGCCGACAATAGGTACCACACGACGCGGCGGCCGATGAAATTGATACTGGTTTCACCTGTGTACAGGCGGTTTCCGAATCGTGTGATGGCACTCACTTGTCGCCTCCGTTTTCCGCTGCCTTGCGCTCGGCGATGGACTGACGTTTGTGGGACTCATTCGACACTCGGGCGCGCTTACCTGCCGATACTGATTTATCAACTCGGAATTCCCCGCGGCCCCGGTACACGGCGCCGAGTGCGCTGCCGTCCAGACCGCTCCACGCATGCCCAGAAGTGAAGAAGCGGGTGCGCGCAAGCAATTGAAGAAGGGGGTGGGTGAACAAGGTGACGATGAGAAGGTCCACCACCGTGGTCACGCCGAGAGTGAAGGCGAAACCACGCACGTTGCCCACAGCGAGAGCGAAAAGGACAACCGAGGCCAACAAGTTGACTGCGCCCGATACAAGAATGGTTCGATATGCCCGTTTCCACCCTGTTTCGACAGCGGCAATAATCGAACGTCCCTCACGGAGTTCGTCTCGAACACGTTCGAAATAGACGATGAATGAGTCGGCCGTGACTCCAATACCCACGATAAGTCCCGCAACCCCCGCGAGGGAAAGTCGGTAATCATTAGCTTGCGACAAGTACGTAATCACCACGTATGTGAGGCCCGCCGCGACCACGAGGGAGCTAATAGTCACGATCGACAACGCACGGTACTGGAAGATCGCGTAAATCACGACGAGAAGAAGTCCGATCGCACCGGCCAGCAGACCGCTCTCCAGTTGTGCAATACCGAGCGTCGGAGTAACCGTGTCGCTCGACTGCACCTCGAACCCGATGGGTAAAGCGCCGAATTTAAGCTGATCGGCCAAAGCTTTCGATGACAGCTCGGTGAAGGAACCAGAGATTACGGGTTTTCCGTCGGGAATCGCCGCGAGTGTTCGCGGTGCAGAGATCACCTTACCGTCGAGCACGATGGCGAACTGGTTCTGTGCACCCTGGAGGGTCGTCAGACGCGAGGTGACATCAGCGAACGCCGCAGTTCCGGCGGCATTGAACGTTAGGTATACGCCCCACTCGTTCGTCTGCACACCGTTTGCGCCAGGAATGTAATTCGCAGCAGCGTCCGAAACCATCGCTCCGTCAACTTCTACCGGACCGAGAATGTATTTGTACGACTGGTCGTCGGCACACACCGTCAGGGTCTTCGTGGGGTCAGCCGTGTTCGCCCCGGAAGCATCCAGCACATCACAAGGGGTGGTCAAATAGGCCTGGTAGATCTCGGGTGTCACCCAGTTCAGATCACTGAAATTGACGGGGTCACCGGCAGGCTCCGCCCAGGAAGCAGGGGTTCCGGGTGTCCCTAGGGAACTCAGGTCCGCCTTGGGGTCTTCTGCCAACGCCTGCGCAACATTCGTTGCCACCTGGTTCACGACATCAGAGAAATCCGTAATCAGTACGGGGCGGAACTCCAATTTGGCGGACGATCGAATTCGATCTAGCGTCGCCTGGTCGGGCGTACCTGGAATCGATATGACGATGTTCGTACCGCCCTGAGTCGTTACTTCGGCTTCACTCACACCCGTGGCGTCAACTCGTTGCCGAATGATACCGACCGCTTGAGCAAGCTCTTCTTCTGAGACGGTGGTGCCGACCGCGATTTGCGGGTTCAGAATAATCTGAGTTCCACCTTCGAGGTCCAGCGCGAGTTTGGGCGTCCAGCCCGCGTCATCGAACGCGACACCCGAGGAAATCAGCGCTCCGAACGCCGCGAACACAACGGCAAGCCAGACAAACGCCCGGCGCGCTCGTGAAGAAGTACTCGTTGTCGCCACGTTCGTTCGCTACGTTACTTGGCCGAAGGCTTTGTGGCTGCAGGCTTCGTTGTTGCAGTCTTCGTGGTTTGAGTTGACGCAGTGGCTGCAGCGGTCGGCTTCTCGACAACACTGGTCACTGCCTGACGGTGAATGCGGATCTTTGTGCCCGGAGTGGTCTCAAGGACAATCTGATTCTCTTCGGCGTCAACCGAGACAATCGTTCCAAAAATTCCTGACGTCGTCATGACGTTCGCACCCTTGACAACCTTTTCAACAAGCGCTTCGCGATCAGCTTTCTGCTTGCGCGAGTTGCGAATCATAAAAACCACCATGAGCGCCAGAACGGCGACCATCATCAGGGTAAACGGATCCATGGGCTTTGACCGTCCTTTCGAGACTCGAGGAACACAACGTTCCCATCATAGACCGCTCGGTTGCGCCTTCCCGAGCAATGCCCACGCAGCTGGTGTGGCAACTCTGCCGCGAGGTGTGCGAGCGATGAGTCCGACCCTCACCAAATAGGGCTCAACCACC
>JBIIAK010000051.1:0-6509 GCA_044239945.1 Microbacteriaceae bacterium | reverse complement strand
ACTTTGAGAAAACCCATCTCGACGAGCCCACCAACGGTATCCCCGGTTCGCAGACCGCGATCGAATGCCTCGTGAATACGCTCAGGGTACAGGCTCGCTTGCACCTTGATGAGGTCGATTCCTTTGTCGATGCGGCGATCCCAATCCGTCAGGCTTTCCATCTCGAAACTCGTGATTCCGACAATTCCCTGAGCTTTCGCCGCGGTAAATGCGTCAGCGATGAGAGCGTCCATCACATCATCGTCAATATCCGACATACGACCGAGGATTCGGAACGCGTCGTGTTCAACCAGGATTCCCGACTCCCCCGCAATGTCGACGACATCGAATTCGCGGGCGGCCACCGAATTGATCCAGACCGAATGCACGTCCATGCTGAAGGCAACGACAGGTCTGGTCGTGCTTACGGCGTCGAGTGAAGCCATGCGTGGAGGACTCGTCCACAACGCCCAGCGCAGACCGTGACCGATGATCGGCTCGTCACCGTGGGCGGGATGTTTACGCAAGATCTCAACGACCGCGTCCGCGTCGTCGGCGGGCAAAAGGTTTGCCCGCGAGCGCATCTGGGCCCACGAGCGAATGTGAACGTGTTCGTCCCAAAGCCCTGGAAGAACCTCGTCGCCCTCGGCGTCGAAATCACCCGCATGAAAACCGCCCGTTGCCGGAATAATCGCCGTGATCACGCCATCCGTTACTTCGATGTCAATCAAGACACCATGGTCAAGAGCGTTTCGAATCATCACGCGGAGGCCCCCTGGCAGCTCGGACAGAAGTACAACTTCCGTGCTTCCATGATGTCCAACACGATGGGCGTTCCACAAATGCGACACGGTTCACCGGTGCGTCGGTACACCCAGTGTCGATCCTCACGATTCGCGAGGGCGGCGTGTTGCCGGGCAGGAGTGAGCCCGTCCATCGTGAGCATCTGACCCGTTTTCACACCGATTTTGAGGAGCCTTACCCAGTCCTTCCAGAGCGCACGAAGGGTTTCGTCAGGCAAGGTGTTGGCCGGCAGAAACGGGTTCAGTCGTGCCCGAAACAACATCTCGGCGCGATACACGTTCCCAATTCCCGCAACAATTTTTTGATTCATGAGCGCGCGACCGATGGGAGTCCCGGTTCGCTTCGCCCGCGCTAGAAAGCGTTCCTCACCTTTCCTGTCGACGAGCGGGTCAGGGCCGAGGTCATCCAGTATCTCGGCGACACGCGCAGCGCTCACGACTTCGCACACTGTCGGACCGCGCAGGTCGGCGACCGCATCGGCAGTGAGAATTCGAGCCCGAACCTGTCCGATGGGGTCCGGAGGGAACACGCCAGTCTCGACTCTGGCGCTGTCGTGTTCGCCCATGCGAAGCCGAGTGCGTCTCGGTGCCCCGATCGAGGCGAGTGAAGCCTCGTGGGCGCCCACCACCGTTCCACGACCCCCTGTTTGGCCCATTCGTCCACCCGCAGCCGACGAGGTGTCATCCAACTGCACCGCCCCCGCGAAATCCCAGGCGCCATAGATGCCGAGGTGGACGTGCAGCGAATCGCCCGTGTCGAACTCGAGAAACAAATGCTTACCGACAGCATAGGAACCAATGATTGTGTAGCCATCAATCTGCGTCGCGTCACCGAATCGTCCCTGCGGACTCGAAATTCTGCACTTCGAGCCGACAAAATGACGAGCGAACTGACCCGCGATACGGTGTACAGAATGTCCCTCGGGCATGACTACTCGATGACGAAACCGGCGATATCGCCGGTCGTCTCGAATTCCAACAACTGCGCAATCCGACGACTGTGGCGCTCTTCGCCAGGGAACGGGGTCGAGAGAAACACGTCGATAAGGGTCATGACCTCGGCCGAAGTGTGTTGACGAGCACCGATTGCGCACACGTTCGCGTTGTTGTGCTCGCGGGCGAGAACCGCGGTCTCTTTGCTCCAGACGAGTGCCGCGCGAATTCCTTCGACTTTGTTGGCGGCCATCTGTTCGCCGTTTCCGCTTCCACCGAAGACAATTCCGAGCGTGTCGATGCCGGCGAGTTCATCGCGACGAACCGCAAGAGCCGCGTTGATGCAGAAGCTGGGGTAGTCGTCCACTGGGTCAAATTCGACCGGGCCATGGTCGACAACGTCGTGCCCGAGGTTTCGGCAATGCGCCGCAATCTCCGCACTCAATTCCAATCCGGCGTGGTCGGTCGCGAGATGAATGCGCATGCTCAAAAGTATAGGCTCGAGATTTAATCGACCGCGTATGTTCGGATCGAATTATCCCGTCGCACGGCACTGGCTCGTGTTCGTCCGATGCGGAAACTTTCCGTCAGTTTTGGGCGTCTCGTGCGCTACTATTGGACACGGAAGGTTTGGCGCGCAAACCCGACAATCTGGAGGTTTCAATGGCTACACCGGAAATTAAGCGGGCATTCCGCGGTGTTGATGCGGGTCAAGTTGACGACGTCATTCGTTCGATTAGCCAAGCGCTGTCCGCCACCGAACTCGCGCTTGCCGAACGTGCCCGCACGATTAGCCGCCTCAAGCGCGAAATTGCCGACCCGTCGTCCGCAGCGCCATCTTTCTCGAAGTTGGGTTCGACGTTCGAAGAAACGCTCCGCGTAGCGGAACAGCACGCTCGACGGTTGCGTTCAGAAGCCGCTGCCGAGAGCGCAGCAATTGCGAACAAGACCGACATCGAGGTTCGGAACCTAGCCGACAAGACCGAGCGCATGACCCGAGACATCGTTGTTTCGGCGCAGGCGGATGCCAACGAGATTCGACTTCAGGTCGAACGGGAAAAAACAGCCGCGAATCAGTTGAATGACGATGAACGTGCCCGTATGGAAACGGTTGCGTCGCGCGCCGAACGGTCTGCTGCGAGCATGATTAGCCAGGCCGAGCAGCAAATCAGCGATGCGCGCGCCTCGGCTTACAGCGAGATGATGGAAATCAAACGTCGCGCAGCGGAATTGATTCGAACGGCTTCCGACACCAAAGTCGAGACCGAAAAGCGCATTGGTGTCGACGTTGCCGACGCACAGGCTTCGAGCACGGCGATGCACGACGAAGCCGACGCCTACGCTCAGCAGGCCTACGAATCTGCAGACGCCCACCTTGAGTCCGCAATTGCTGAGGCGTCATCAACCAAACAACGAGCAGACGACTACCTTGCCTCTGCCCAGATTCGAGCAGATGAAATCCTCCAGGATTCACGAAGCCTCGTCGAAAAGTCTATCTCTGAAGCGATCTTGCGTTCCGAAGAAATCGCGCGATCGTCCGAAGAATTCTTCGCCGACTTCACCTACGATGCTGAACTCAGCATCAGCCAAATCCGTCGAAACAGTCTGGCCCTGAACGACTATGCGGTGCATATGCGAGACGTTTCACAAGAAGTAAATGTCGACGCAATTGAAGCGGGTGCAACGACGGGCATGCGAAGTATCCAGCAGGCGGAAATCGTAAAGGGTGACAAGTAATGACGACAAACGAATCCGGCGTAGCTTTTTCACGCACCTTTGGCGGTTACGACGCCGCCGAGGCCGCCCGAGTAATCACAGAACTTAGAACTGCGACTGCCGCCCAAGAACAGACTCTTGCCAAGGCTGAGGCCGAGATACGGCGCCTCGAACGCAAAATTCATGAACGACAGGGCACAAAGCCGAGGTTTGCAGAACTTGGTGCTGCTTTTGAATCGGCGATCACGTTGGCCGAGGAACAAGCCGCAAAACTTATTGCCGACGCTCAAAAAGAGACGCAAGCCCAGCTCCAAGAAGTAACGGCGAACGCAACGAGTCGTTCTAAAGCCTCTGCCCTCAAGTCCCGGTCTGATGTGGCTGCTGCTAAGGAAGAGGCCGAAAAGATTCGCCGCACCGCGAATGAAGCGGCTAAGAAAGCGCGCACGCAAATCAAGGACAATCATCAGAAAGTCGCTCAGGAAAGAGCACAGGTCGACAAAATGTCTGCAGCGGTTCTCGCTGACGCGGAGTCGCAAATTGCGGCTCTTCGAGAGAAGGCCAATTCAGAAATTGACAGCGCGATGAGTGCCGCGCTCGAAGAATTGCGACGAGCAGAAGAACTTGCAGGCCGTATCGATAATGAAACGCGAATTCTCAACGAGAAAGCGGCGAAAGAAATCGCGACAATCCTCGCTGATGCTGAAAAGTATGCTGCTCAAACTAAGAGCGAAGCGGACGAGCACACGGAATCATCAAACAAGCGCGCCGACGCTGTCTCAGCCGAGACTGAGAAGTACGTGTCAGCTTTACAGTCTCGAGCAGCCAAGACACTAGAAGAAGCCCGTTCGCGATCAGAACAGGCATTGGGCAATGCCGAAAAAATCACGGGCGAAATTACAGCATCGTCGCAGGTATTTGTCGAGAACATGACGCGTGACCTTGAAGATCGACTCGATAAGGCGCGCCGCAACCTCGAAGACATCAGCGGTTTCCTCTACACAATTCGCTCATTGACGAACGGGTTTGACCTGGGTGAACTGAGCGTTGCGCGCAGCCGCGTCTCGTCCGACAGGGCTAACAGCTCGGTCGCCGTCGCAGAACTTCTCGAAGGCTAGTAATCCCTTCTCGCGGTTGACGTTCAGCTAGAGCGTTAGATTTGTTATGCAATATGCACAGAAGGAGTTGACGTGCCTGGAGAAAACCTGACCCGAGTCGAAGCGATAGAACGCGCGCGAGTGATTCGAACAGAGTCCTACGCCGTTCGCCTTGATCTGACGACCTCGGAAACGACTTTCCGGTCGCACACAACCGTAACGTTCGGTGCAGAGCCCGGGACGTCAAGCTTTATCGATGCAATCACCTCTGCGGTTCACAGTGTGACGCTCAACGGTGCGGCCCTCGACCCTGCAACCGTGTCTGACGGCGTTCGAATCCAACTCGACAATCTCGCCGCCGAAAACGTCCTCGTCGTCGACGCCGACATGTTCTATGTCAACACCGGCGAGGGACTCCACCGGTTCGTTGATCCCGTCGACAACAAGGTGTATTTGTATTCGCAGTTCGAAGTGCCAGATTCGAGACGGGTCTTTGCCGCGTTCGAACAGCCCGACCTCAAGGCAACATTCGATTTCGAGGTTGTCGCGCCCACTGATTGGGTTGTCGTGTCGAACTCTTCAACACCAACTCCCGTTATCGACGGAGCCTCTGCGACATGGACTTTCCCGCAAACACCGCGCATTTCCTCGTACATCACGGCGATTGTCGCAGGCCCATACGTCGCCCAACACGATCAACTCACGTCGTCCGATGGTCGTATGATTCCCCTCGGTATCTATGTTCGGCAGTCGCTGTCTGAGTTTCTCGACTTCGACTACATATTTGACATCACCAAAAAAGGGTTCGAATACTTTGAACGCGAGTTCGCCGTCCCCTACCCGTTCGCGAAATACGACCAACTCTTCGTTCCTGAATTCAACGCAGGCGCGATGGAAAACGCGGGATGCGTGACGTTCACCGAGGTCTACGTGTTCCGATCCAAGGTGACCGACGCGGTTCGTGAACGTCGAGTCGTCACAATCCTGCATGAACTCGCGCACATGTGGTTCGGTGACCTGGTGACGATGAAGTGGTGGAACGACCTCTGGCTAAACGAGTCATTCGCCGAATGGGCATCGACAATCGCGACAGCGGAAGCAACCGAGTGGACACACGCGTGGGCAACATTTCAGGTGTCAGAAAAGTCGTGGGCGTATCGCCAAGACCAGTTACCATCGACTCACCCCATCGTGGCAACAATTAATGACCTCGAAGACGTTCAAATCAACTTTGACGGCATCACCTATGCCAAGGGCGGATCGGTACTCAAGCAACTCGTTGCCTATGTCGGTCGCGAAGCATTCTTCAGCGGCGTGGCGAACTATTTCCGTGCCAACGCGTGGAAGAACGCTGAACTCGCCGACTTGTTGCGCGAACTGGAAAAGACCAGCAAACGAGATCTCACAACCTGGTCAGCAAAGTGGCTCGAAACAGCAGGCGTCAACACTCTGACTCCAGAGATTGTCACGGACGATGACGGAATCATCACGTCGTTCGACATCATCCAGACCGCTATCGCCGACTACCCGACGATTCGCCCCCACCGCCTTGCAGTTGGAATCTACGGGTTCGAGGGTGACGACCTTGTGCGAACCCATCGTGTCGAACTCGACATCGACGGCGAGCGAACGACCGTCACTGACCTCATCGGTCAACACAGAGGCGCTCTCGCACTCGTGAACGATGACGACCTCGCGTACGCAAAGATTCGACTCGACGGCGAATCACTGGCCATGGCGATCGACCACCTTTCCGACATCGCCGACCCGCTTGCGCGGGCATTGGTGTGGGGAAGCGCATGGGATTCGACCCGTGACGCGGAAATGGCTCCGAGCGACTTTGTCGACCTGGTGTTGGGCAACATCGCAACCGAGTCAGAGTCAACGACGGTGCGAACCACCCTCGCTCAGCTCGCGACGACGGCCCGAATGTACGTGTCATCCGACCGCAGGGAAAGCACGATTCGACGGATCGCCGATGCGA
>JBIIAK010000050.1:0-6592 GCA_044239945.1 Microbacteriaceae bacterium | reverse complement strand
GGTTCACATTCGATCTGACGATTCACGCATACGCGTTGTGTATCTTGCTGGGAATTATCGTCGGTCTCATCGTGACCAATCGACGACTCGTCGCGCGTGGCGTGGAGTCGTGGTTGATTCTCGACATCTCGTTGTTCGCTATCCCTCTCGGCATCATTGGCGGGCGGGCCTATCACGTGCTCACGCACCCTGCAGATTACTTCGCCGGTCAAGACATCATGCGTGTGTTTTACGTGTGGGAAGGCGGTCTTGCAATCTTCGGAGCTCTCATTCTCGGAGCTGTCGGGGGGTGGTTCGGTTGCCGCCTTAGTGGTTTGCGTTTCACGGCTCTTCTCGACGCCATCGCCCCTGGACTCATCATTGCGCAGGCACTCGGTCGATTCGGAAACTACTTCAATCAAGAGCTATACGGCGGACCAACCGACCTGCCCTGGGGACTCGAAATTGACCCGCTGAATTCCGCGTATCCGCTCGGACTGCCTGCCGGTACCCTTTTCCACCCGACATTCCTCTACGAAGCACTGTGGAACCTGCTCGGTGCCGCCGTCATCATCTGGGCGGGACATCGTTTCCATCTGCAGTGGGGTCGGAACTTCGCGTTGTATCTGGTCTGGTACGGAATCGGGCGAATGGCAATCGAAACCATTCGGCTCGACCCGAGTGAGTCCTTCCTTGGTGTTCGAGTGAATGTCTGGGGGGCGTTCGCCGCAGTCCTGCTCGGAGTAGCAATATTCCTGGTGCAAGCGAGACGACACCCCGGCTTTGAGCCCGCCCCGTACGTGCACGGTCGAGGTCCAGATACCCAAACAGGGCTAGAATCTAAAAACACCTATACCGCGGAGGAACTCGCCGTCGAAGCCGAGTCACCCGGGTCGCGTGTACGGACCACTCGCTCTTCTCGGTAACTTGGAATCACAGTCCGCAGACGATAACAAAGGACGACATGAGACGCGCGAAAATTGTTGCCACGCTGGGCCCGGCAACTAACAGTTATGACACGATTCGAGCAGTAGTCGAAGCCGGTGTTGATGTTGCACGAATGAACCTGAGCCACGGTACATACGAGGTTCACGAAGAAGTTTTTGCCAACATCAAAAAGGTCGCGGCAGATCTCGGGAAGCCGATAGCCGTGCTCGTCGATCTGCAGGGACCCAAGATTCGTCTCGGGAAGTTCTCAGATGGACCCCACGAGCTTGCCATCGGAGACATCTTCACCATCACGACGGAAGACATCGAGGGCACGAAAGATATCTGCGGTACGACGTTCAAGGGATTGCCCCAGGACGTTGCCGCGGGCGACACACTGCTCATCGATGACGGCAAGGTCAACGTTCGAGTGCTCGACACCGACGGCGTCCGTGTTCGCACCGAGGTGGTCGTTGGTGGAACAGTCTCTAACAACAAGGGAATCAACCTTCCCGGTGTAGCGGTGAATGTCCCGGCTCTCAGCGAGAAGGACGAAGACGACTTGCGCTGGGGACTCCGTATCGGAGCTGATTACATTGCCCTGTCGTTTGTCCGCAGCGCCTCTGATGTCACACGTGTGCACGAGATCATGGCAGAGGAGGGGGTTCGTCTTCCCGTGATTGCCAAGATTGAAAAACCGCAAGCAGTAGAGGCAATCGATGAAATCGTCGACGCTTTCGACGCCATCATGGTGGCGCGCGGGGACCTTGGCGTTGAATTGCCGCTCGAGCAAGTCCCCCTCGTTCAGAAGCGCACGGTAGAGGCGGCCCGTCGAATGGCGAAACCGGTGATTGTCGCGACCCAAATGCTCGAATCCATGATTTCGGCTCCGGTGCCAACTCGCGCCGAGACGTCTGATGTTGCCAATGCGATTCTGGACGGAGCCGATGCGGTCATGCTTTCAGGCGAGACCAGTGTGGGCGCCTTCCCAGCGATTACGGTCGCTACGATGGCTCGAATCATCGAAAACACCGAAGAACACGGTCTTGAGCGCATTCTTCCGCTTGGCACGAAACCTCGCACACAGGGTGGGGCAATCACACTCGCTGCGGCAGACGTGGCTGATTTCGTTGACGCGAAATACGTTTGCGTATTCACCGAGTCCGGAGACTCCGCCCGTCGCATGTCACGGCTTCGTTTCCGCATTCCAATGAAGGCTTTTGCAACAAACGAGGCAATCCGACGACGTATGGCGCTGTACTGGGGAATCACCTCGTACCTTGTAGCGCCAGTGACGCACACGGACCAGATGTTCACCGAGGTCGATGACTCGCTTCTTGCAGAAGGTCTAGCGGCGAAGGGCGACAAGGTCGTTGTCATCTCGGGCTCTCCGCCCGGAGTTGCCGGCTCGACCAACGATATTCGTGTCCACATCGTCGGCACAAAGATGCCAAAGCAATAGCTAACAGAAAAAGGGCGAGGTAACCTCGCCCCTCCGTTGTGCCGGATGTGGGACTTGAACCCACACGCCCTCACGGACAAAGCATTTTGAGTGCTTCGCGTCTGCCATTCCGCCAATCCGGCTGCAGGTTAAAACGATACCGTAGGCTGAGCGGGTGAGTGAAACCGTAGCCCGTCGAGTTGTTGTCGCTGAGGACGAGGCACTTATCCGGATGGATATCGTGGAGGTCTTGCGCGAAAACGGTTTCGACGTTGTCGGTGAGGCGGCGGATGGTGAAGCGGCAATTGAACTCACTCGCGAGCTTCGTCCCGACCTGGTTGTGATGGACATCACAATGCCGAAAATGGACGGACTCACCGCAGCCGAGGCTATCGGTAAGGAGCGACTTGCTCCGGTTGTCATGCTCACCGCCTTTGCCCAACCCGAGTTCGTCGCCCGTGCGGTCGAGGCTGGCGCTATCGCCTACGTGGTTAAGCCGTTTACGCCGGAACGTTTGTTGCCGCAGATCGAGGTTGCGTTCTCACGCTACCAAGAACTACTCGCCGTTGAGGCCGAGGTAACCGACGCGCTCGAGAGGCTCGAGACACGAAAGATTCTCGATCGTGCCAAAGGGTTGCTGCAAGAAAAGATGAAGTTGACGGAGCCGGAAGCGTTCCGTTGGATTCAGAAAGCGTCAATGGATCGTCGGCTGACTATGGGCGAGGTCGCTCAGGCGGTCATCGAACAGCTGAACCCAGCGACTTAGAGGCCACTAGAAGCGATGTGGGGCATGTTCCCATAGGTCGCGGTGACTTCGGTCACGATAACTCGGTATCCCTTGTACCAGCGGTCTACCTGGCGCTTGGCCGTTCGATGATCGTCGAACCGCCCCAGTTTGGTAAGAGCGGTCATGTCAGAAAAATAGTAGATGGCGTTGATCGTGAGTCCGTCCTGTGACACCCATCGGTCGGTACCCAAAAACCCTGGGATTGATTTCGCTTCGTCATCAATCGAGGAGTCCAGCGTGTGGAACTCGGTGTCGTACGTTCCCGGTTCGAAGATAAATTGTGCGGCAATCATATGTCGCGCAGAAGGTTTGTGATTCGGACCGTCGACAGTCGTTCTCCGGCGTCGTTCGTGACGACGATCTCGTGAACGCAAATGGTCTTTCCGAGCGAAATTGCGGTGCACGTTCCAGTGACCCAGCCCTCAGCAATGCTCTTGGTGTGAGTTGCATTAATGTCAATCCCCACGGCGTATCGACCAGCGCCGGCGTGGACGGCTGCCGCTACACTTCCCAGGGTTTCTCCCAGAACGACGTGTGCGCCGCCGTGCAAAATCCCAACGACCTGACGATTGCCGTCAACCGGCATGCGCGCTACCGAGCGCTCGGCGGAAATCTCGAGTAGTTCGATTCCCATCTTTCGCGTCAATTCACCACCGCCGGTAGAAAAGCGTTCCTGCAGTTCGGGGTGCAGGTTATCGAGTACTCCCACAGTTCAATCCTTCCGTTGGCGGCGCTCGGTAGGCTAAAGCCGTGAGCGACACGGAAAAGCCTACCCTTCTGATTATTGACGGGCATTCCCTCGCGTTTCGTGCCTTTTACGCTCTGCCTCTCGAGTCATTCCAGACCTCGGGCGGGCAACACACGAATGCGATTCATGGCTTCTTGTCGATGTTTTTGACGATTCTGCAAGCCGAGAAACCCACACACGTCGCGGTCGCGTTCGACATTTCGCGGTATTCGTTCAGAACCGCCGAGTACCCCGAATACAAGGGGACCCGTGGCGAGACGCCCCCTGAATTCATCGGCCAGGTTCCACTGTTACAAGAAGTGCTTCGCGCGATGCGGATCGAGACGATGCAAATCGAAAACTACGAAGCCGATGACATCCTCGCGACGCTCGCGACAAAAGGAGAGGCCGCGGGTCTCGATGTACTGGTTGTCTCTGGTGACCGCGACACGTTCCAACTCGTGACCGACAAGGTGACCGTGTTGTACCCCAGCGCGCGGGGCGTCTCCGAACTCAAGCGCTACACCCCGGCTGCGGTCGAGGAACGTTATGGAATTCGGCCCGACCAGTATCCCGACATCGCAGCGCTCGTGGGCGAGACATCGGACAATCTGCCTGGTGTTGACAAGGTCGGTGAAAAAACGGCCGTCAAATGGATTCAGCAATACGGCTCACTTGACGAGGTGCTCGCTCACCGGGATGAGATCGGTGGCGTGGTGGGAAACAACCTGCGTGAGCAGATCGGAAACGTCGAACGCAACGCAAGACTCAACAAACTCGTTCGTGATCTTGAACTACCTGTCACGTTAGATGGATTAGTTCGTCAGCCAATTGAGCCGGACGAGGTGGTTGAGGTATTCGACCGACTGCAGTTCCGGTCGCTCAAGCAACGTGTACTGCAGTTTGGCGGGGTGACTTCTGCCGGCGCAACTGCTTCAGGTGTTTCAGAATCGAGTTTTACTGTACGAGAGCAGGTTCTTGCCCCAACTCCGCGTCACATGGGGGATGAGGAGCTCGCCAAATGGCTGGCGGACAACGTTGAATCGCGCATTGGTCTTTTCGTCGAACGAGCGGATGACGGATTGGCGATCGGACTCGCAAACCATGACGTGAGCGTCCGATCCGTTCGGGTAAAAGAAAGTCTCGATCACGTGGCGTTTGACGCGTGGCTCGCTGGTCCAGGCCCCAAAATCGTTCACGATGGCAAGGCACTCGGTCACCTGCTATCGGATTTCGGCCTAACCTTGGGCGGTGTCGTTCGTGACACGAGGATTGCGGCGTGGCTTCTCGATTCGTCAACAAAGTCGCTCGCGTTGGCCGATGTGGCTCGATCACTCACCGGTCTTGACGTCCCCGTAGCAGACCCGAATGAATTAGTACCGTCAGTCGACCCCGCCAGCACCGCAACCACCGCCTGGATTCTTACTCAACTTGACACGGAACTCGAAGTCCGGCTCGACGAGGGACAACAGTCAGTCGAGCAAGAAATTGAAATCCCGCTCATTCCGGTTTTACTCGACATGGAACGAGCGGGCATCGCGATGGACGAATCCATCCTGGACGACATACACGCGCGTCTGACGGCAACCGCGGACGCCAAAGCAGTTGAGCTGTTTGCCATGATTGGCACCGAGATGAATCTGT
This sequence comes from Microbacteriaceae bacterium, assembly GCA_044239945.1. Classification (GTDB taxonomy): domain Bacteria; phylum Actinomycetota; class Actinomycetes; order Actinomycetales; family Microbacteriaceae; genus MWH-TA3. Next base: position 1,087 of record JBIIAK010000050.1, on the reverse strand, counting down.
CGTCACCGAAGCAACTTCAGGAGGTCCTGTTTGAGAAGTTGGGGATGCCGAAAACACGGGCAACGAAAACCGGATTTTCCACCGACGCTGCATCCCTCGCGGACCTTCAAGCGTCAAACCCGCATCCGTTTCTCGACGGGTTGCTTGAGCATCGCGAACAGACCAAACTCGCCCAAATTGTCGAAGTCTTGCGCAAGAGCATCCAGTCCGATGGGCGAATTCACACCACATTCGACCAAACCGGCACGACGACAGGTCGGTTGTCGTCTTCTGAACCGAACCTGCAAAATATTCCGATTCGCAGTGACGTCGGAGCACAGATTCGGGCAGCCTTTGTTTCGGATTCCCGCCACGAGACGCTCCTCACCGCGGACTATTCGCAAATTGAAATGCGCATCATGGCGCACTTGTCTGGTGACGAAGGACTCATCGACGCCTTTAGGTCGGGGGAGGACCTTCACCGGTATGTCGGTGCCAAGGTGTTCGGGGTCGACCCAGCCGACGTCACTCCTGCGATGCGATCGAAGGTGAAGGCAATGTCGTACGGACTCGCCTATGGACTTTCCGCGTTTGGTCTTGCCAAGCAGCTTCGAATTGACAACAAAGAAGCGAAATCGCTGATGTCCGACTATTTCGCGCGTTTCGGCGGCGTGCGCGACTATTTGCGGTCTGTCGTTGAGCAAGCGCGCAAGGACTTGTTCACCAGGACAGTTTTCGGACGGAAGCGACAATTCGGGGATCTCGCGAGTTCTAATCGGATGGTTCGCGATAACGCGGAACGCGCCGCGCTCAATGCTCCCATTCAGGGCACCTCCGCCGACATCATGAAGATCGCGATGATTCGAGCCGTCGAAGGACTCCGGAGCGCCTCGCTCTCGTCGAGACTTCTGCTTCAGGTTCACGATGAACTCATTTTTGAGGTTGCGCCGGGCGAAACCGAACGATTGCGGGTCATTGTGGAAGATGCGATGGAGCACGCCGTTGTCCTCACGGTGCCGCTTGACGTCCAGATTGGCCTGGGATTGTCGTGGAAAGAAGCTGGTCACTAGGCTTCTTCCATGACCGAAAAACGCACTCCAACAGCAGT
>JBIIAK010000049.1:0-6834 GCA_044239945.1 Microbacteriaceae bacterium | reverse complement strand
CGCCGTTTGTCGCAATCAGGATGAGATTCCCTTTGGGCGTGGTGACGTCAGCCGACAACGCTTTTTCCCCCTCAAACTGTTCAACCCAGAGGTCGGAACCCATCGGATCAGGGGTTGCCGTTTCGGGTCCAGTGAACTTTTTCACCGTCAATTCGCCCTCAAGTCCGTTTGCCGTAATCGATTGGTACGGGACGTTTCCGATGTACGCGAGCACGTCACCTTGCCGTCCCCACGCCATGACGATTCGTTCACTCGAGGAGGGTTGGGCAATTGGGGTTGAGTCTGGGCTATCGACGTAAACCGTTCCCTCGGCACCACCAATAACCGAAATCGTCTGCGTCGACGAAATCTCGTTCAACGACGACGAATCGATAACCGTGATGGGGGCTGGATCAGAAATTGTGATCGATTGTGCGGTAGTGCTGGGTGGGGAAAACACGGTGTGGATGAGGATACCGGCACCAACCATGACAGTGGCCACGCCGAAGAGGATGACGGAAACGATGAACCGCACAACGCCCCCTTTGACTGAAAACGCCAGTTTAGCCGAACGAAGTTAAGGATTTCCCCAACGTGGATTACCCGCGAATGGCGTGCTCGGGTAAACTGACACCGTAACCCGAGGAGATCACAATGGCTATTGATGGACAGTTTCCTGTCGTCATGCGCGGCTACGCCCGCGAAGAAGTCGACAAGGCCATCGCCAACCTTCGACGCGAAATAATCGCCGCGACGACCGAACGAAACGAACTCGCGACCGAACTGGCGCGCCTCGGAGGAAAAAAAGGTTTAAGCCAAGGTGATGTACCGACTTATTCGGGGCTCGGAACCAAGCTCGAAATGGTGTTGCGCACCTCGGAAGAACAAGCCACCGTCCTTATTTCTAAGGCGGATATTCAGGCGCAACGAACGATTGCGGACGCCCGAATTGAGGCCGACCAAATTATCAGCGATGCGACATCGCGCGCAGAATCGTTAGTCGCGGCGGCGGAAGAGAAGGCGCGGTACGAAACCAGTGCGGCACGAATTGACGCCGAAAACATCACCGCGATTGCTGAGAAAGACGTGGAAACCTTGCGGGCTGAAGCGATCCGAGAAACGAACCGTGTGCGCGGAAATGCTGCAACGGAAGCCGCTTCAGCACGCGCAACCCTCAAGAGGGAGATGTCTGAAAAACAAGCCCTACTGGATCGAGAGATTGCGGAACAGCGACTTGTCATGGACAAAGAGGCACACATGGCGCGTGCGGAAATCGCTCGACTTATCGGTGAAGCGGATCGCCAAAAGTTGGATCTCATTGTCGAGGTTTCCGCCCGCCGCCACGAAATGGAACAACAATTGCTCGAAGAGCACCGGGACATGATTGCTCAAAATGAGGCGTACCTGAAGGCGGCGAACGAGGAATTCACCAAACTGCAAAAAGACTTGACATCGTTGCAAAAAGAGTACAATCGCCTCGAGCCAGAGGTTCTCAAAATTCGCGAGATGGCGATTGTTGAGTCGAAAGAGGCCGCGCGCTCGACGATTGATGCGGCAAACGCCAAGGCCCGTCAGATTGTTAACGCTGCCCGTACCGAAGCCAAACTAGAACTGGACAATGCCGCCCAGCGCCTCGCCGAAATTGCAGCAGAGCGAGACGCGATTGCGTCATACATTGGTGACCTGAACACGGCTGTCGCGTTTGCGGCAAAGTCACTGGCTCCGAAGAAGGCGATTGCGAAAACGACACCAGCGGCGACAACTATCACGACGGCAAAGACAACTCCGAAATCAACACCAAGAATGTCATCGAACTAAGTCACCATATGACAGTTAATGGTGCTTTCCGGCTTGGGCTGCTCGGTGGGCTCGGAGTTCTCACAGCGCTTCTCATCGGAAACGCGGTGGCCACGTTGGCGACGGTAATCACGTATGTGGGTTTTGCTTTGTTCATCGCCCTGGGGCTCGACCCCATCGTGCGCCGACTGGTCGAGCGTAAAGTCCCGCGACCGCTCGCTATCACTGTTGTCGTTCTGGCGGTACTCGGGTTGTTCGCCGCTTTTGTTTTGGCCCTCATTCCCATCATCGTCGAACAAACAACTAACCTCTACCAAGCGATTCTGGAATTCCTAACGTCATACAACACGCTCGGCGAACTGGTCGCGGCGATACAGTCGATCATCCCCATCGAAGCACTAGATGTTCAAAAAACTCTCGACACAATCGTTGTTTTTCTCAGTGACCCCTCGAATCTCGCCAATATCGGTGGCGGAGTCCTCAGTGTCGGTGCTGGGTTTGCCAGCGGGGTTATCGGAGCGCTCCTCACACTAATGCTCACGATCTACCTTGTCGTTTCCCTTCCCGCAATCAAGCAGGCCTCGTACAGCTTGGTTCCGGCGTCCAAGCGCAAGGAATTTGTCGGAATCGCCGAACAAGTTGTCGACGCTGTCGGAAAATACGTCGTCGGCCAAGGAGCACAAGGTCTCACGAATGGTGTTCTCAGCTTCGCCGCAATGACGCTAATCGGTGCGGAATACCCGGCTTTGTTCGCGCTCATCGCGTTCGTGTTCTCGTTGTTGCCGCTCGTTGGAACCGTTACGGGCTCGCTCATCATCATCGCCACCCAATGGCTAATCAACCCGACAGACCCGACCACCGCGATTTGGGTGGCCGCCTATTACCTCGTGTACATCCAAATCGAGGCATACCTAATCGGCCCGTACATCATGAACCGAGCGGTCAAAGTCCCCGGCGTGCTCGTGATTATCGCGGCACTCGCCGGCGGTGCACTGATGGGTGTGCTCGGCGCAATCGTCGCGATTCCTATCGCAGCGTCGGTACTCATCATCATTCGCCAGGTAGTGGTCCCTTCGCAGGAATTGCGCTAGTCGAACGTCGTTGGCAGCGGAAGGGCGGACGGGTTCACGCGCTCGACGATTTCGCTCAGCACGCGGTAAGTCTGTTTTTCCCCAACCCACAAGTGTTTGCCGTCTTTGACCTCGACGATGTCGATTCGAGGCACGCCGGCGAATCGCTTACGCGCCTCTTCGGGTTTTAGATAATCGTCGTGTTCGGGTATGACCGCGACAATCGGAGTCGAGTTGTCATTCCAACGGTCGAGCGTCTCGGGTGTGGTTCGGTGCAAGGGTGGCGCCAAAAGGATGAGCCCTGCGACGTCGTGGTTGATGGCGTGATTCAACGCAACCTCGGTGCCGAACGACCAGCCGACGACCCACGGGGCTGGAAGCCCTTCGGCGCGAATGAATGCGAGAGCAGCCTCGAGATCCATTCGCTCGTCAATCCCGTGCCCAAACTCACCTTCAGAGCGACCTCGCGGCGACGTGACACCACGGAAGTTGAAACGCAACACAGCGATTCCAGCCATGGCGGGAAGGCGCAAAGCGGCTTTTCGGATGATGTGCGAATCCATGTAGCCGCCCGCGGTCGGGAGGGGATGGAGGAACAGTAGCGTTGCGACTGGACGCCCCGATTCGGGAACCGACAATTCACCGACGAGCACGTGACCGTCTTCTGTGCGCAGTTCAATGTCGCGCCGGATTGCCGGCAGTTCCGAGGCGCTACGAATCTCGTTCATTAGAACATCTTCCAACACGACGTGTGCCAATGGCGGCGATCGCGAACTGACGCTTCTTCGCCAAAGAGCCCTTCGTAGTGCCACGTCACAACGTGAGGAATGCCAATCTCGATGGCGATAACACAACCGGGACACACGTAGTCCTTGATGGCGCGAGCCTCGGTAATGTCTTGGACAACCCATTCCTCGCCGCGCTTCGATTCAGTGCGGCGTCCGCCGGATGCGCGGACCATGTCGACGGGTGTCGGCTCGTCACGCTTGGGACGATTGCGACGACCCATCAATACCACCCGTTTTCTTCACTGTGACTCCACGCTTTACACGGGGTCGTGTACCGATCCGAAATGTAGCTCAGTCCCCAACGAATTTGGGTTTCCGCGTTGGTGCGCCAATCGTCACCGGCCTCGCGCATTTTGTTTCCCGGCAGCGCTTGTGGAATTCCGTAGGCTCCGCTAGACACGTTTTCTGCTAAGTAATTCCAATTTGATTCCCGTTCCCACAGATCAACAAGACACCTGAATTCCGTTTCGCCCCAGTTGCGGTCCTGAAATTCGTCCCGAGCAAACTGTTGGGCTCTTTTCACGTCTTCAGAGCCCGACATGAAGAAGCCAGACGTTAGCGACCACGCATCCTTGGCAATCGAAAATTGTGAGCCGTCCTTGTTCGTGAAAGATTGGTCGCCGAGAAGTTCACGCGAACCTGCATACCCGAGGTCATAGGCCGTGAACGGGGCGATGACGGGCCCGAACAACAGAATTGCCACCCCCGCCAGCGCGGCGCGAGTGACTCGAGGGCGGGATTCAGAGATCAAGCCAGCCGACTCTACTTAGCCGCGAGCATGACCCGAACGAGTTCATCGAGTAGCAAATCGACCTGTCCCTCGTGATAGCCACCGAGTTGAGGGCGGAACGTTACCCCGCGCACATCGGACCGCGACAAAAGGCTTCGGTCTGTGTAAAAGGCCCGAATTCGATCGGTGAACTCGTCGACATCGTTTCGGTTGTAGCCGTATGTGAACAGCGGCGCAGGACGGAAACGCGTGCGTGGTTCGCGAACAATGCGGTTGAGAATGTCTTGCGCGATCGCGCGAACTTCTGCTGTTGCCCCATCGGCGCCGATGCGGCTGATAAGTTCGCTGATCTCGTGTTCAGCGACGGTGTCCTCGAAACGCTCGAGCGCTGCATCGACTTCGACCGTTGAATAACCTCCCTTGACGACGGGGAACGCCGCAGAGCGAATTTCGTCGCTGGATAACGGCGATTCACCGGCTCGAGCACGAGCGATAAACGCGTCTACTGCGGCAACGTCGTAGCCTTTGGCAGGCGCTGTCACTAGTGAGAAGGTCACCGTCCTATTCTGCCTTAGGAAAACAGCGCGGCGAAAACAGAGGCGACAAACATTGACGGCAACACCGAGTCGAGTCGATCAAGGAAACCACCGTGACCCGGAAGAAGTTGGGATGCGTCTTTCGTGCCGATTTCCCGTTTGATGAGCGATTCGATTAGGTCACCCGTGGTGGCAGTTCCCACCAACGCTAACCCGAACAGGATTCCCCACCACCAGTCGATGTGAATCATCTGCGTCGCGATGATGAACCCCGCAGTGACGGCAAAAACGACCGACCCAGCGAATCCCTCCCACGTCTTTTTGGGACTGATTTTGGGTGCCATCGGGTGCCGGCCAAACAAAAGTCCGGTCGCGTACGCCCCCGTGTCAATGCTCGCAATGATGATCATCGTTCCAAGAGTCCACCATTCACCACCGTCCAGTGCCGTCATGATGAGCGCGAACGACGCAAGGAATGGGACATAGGACAGCGAGAAGGCGGACATCAACATGTCACGGTCGGTGACGGCGGCTTTCGACAGACCGCGCTGAATCGAGTGCCAGATGATGACAAAACCAATTCCCGCCGCTAGCGAAACAAGTTGCCCCAAAGCACCGAAGTAAAACGTGGCGGGAACCATCGACAGAGCGGCAATGAGAATAGGTACGCGCGGGACGTGACGAGTTTCGGTGCGCGAGATTGTCGCCAGTTCCCACGACCCAAAGCCAATGAAAACGGCGATAAAAATCATGAAGAACTGCTTGTCGATGATCAAACTAAAAACAAAGACAGTGCCCAGCGCACTGCCAATCAAGAGTGCGGCAACCAAATTTCTGCCCGTGCGGGCTTCAATGACGGCTCCGGCGTCACGGATGGCGTGTTCGAAATCAGCCATTAGACCTCGAGAAGTTCGGTTTCCTTCTTTTTCAACGCGTCGTCGATTGCGTCAATGTGCTGCTTGGTGAGGGCTTCAATTTCTTTTTCACCGCGCGCCATGTCGTCCTCGCCAACGTCGGCTTTCAGCGCCTCGATGTCGGTGATGCCCTTGCGTCGAATGTTCCGGATAGCCACACGTCCGTCTTCGGCCTTTGCCTTGACAATCTTGACGTATTCTTTGCGGCGTTCCTCGGTCATCTCGGGCATCGTCACACGAATCAGGTTTCCATCATTCGTCGGAGTTGCGCCAAGGTTGGGGAAGTTCACGATGGCTCGTTCAATTTCTTTGAGAGCAGCCTTGTCGTAGGGGGTGATGACGAGCGACCGTGCCTCGGGGTTCTGAAGGCTCGCCAGTTGCGCGAGGGGGGTCGGCGTCCCGTAATAGTCGACCATGATTTTCTGAAACAGCGCTGGGTTTGCGCGCCCTGTGCGAACGGTCTGGAAATCTTCTTTGATGACGTCAACGGCCTTCGACATTTTGTCGGACACTTCGGCAATTGTTTCAGCGATCACGGTTTCCTCCTGTGTTGTCCCCAGTCTAATCCTCAGCTGACGGCGAGGATGGCTACTCCTGAGACAACCACGAGTGATCCAATAATGCGTTGGACGACGTGTTTCTCGCCGAAAAAGATCGCTCCACCGAGCGCGACAAGAATGACGCTCGATTCGCGCGCAGCAGCGACGAGCGACACCGAACTCAGCTGAATAGCGGTCAGCGCGAGCATGTACGACGCCGGTCCGAGCAGACCGATCGCTGTGATGATGACGGGGTTCGCACGGAACGTCGAAACGCTGTTGCGCCCTCTGATTGCGAACGGAGTAAAAATGATCGCCTGAACGACGAGCGCCATCCAGAAATAGCCGATGGGAGGCAACCCAAGAGTTCCGACCGCCCAGCCGTCCCACACCGTGAAACACGCGATCATGACACCGACACCGAGCCCGTAGAGAACCGAACTAACCGGTGCGCGTGTTCCGGTGCGCGACCCGGCCGTCG
>JBIIAK010000048.1:0-6900 GCA_044239945.1 Microbacteriaceae bacterium | reverse complement strand
GACAACATGGAAGATCCCACGCTCGTCATCAGCCAGACGATTGATAGCGATGGTGATGGCATTCCCAATGCTGATGCGACCGTTGATGACGATGAGTCTGAGTCTGAGTCTGAGTCTGAGTCTGAGTCTGAGTCTGAGTCTGACGACAACCGCGATGATGATGACGATGACGACGACCGCGACGACGACCGCGACGATGATGACGATGACGATGACGATGATGATGACGATGATGACGATGACGACGACCACGACGGAGACGACTAAAGCTCCCTAGGGTTGGAGTGACACGCGTTTGGGTACACTCGATGCGGTTGGACGTGATGCTTTGTAGGCTGAAGCCATGGACGAGGAAACGGCCGCCGAGCTTCGCGATTTGCGACAGAGCATCGACAATGTCGACGCCGCTCTGATCCATATGCTTGCGGAACGGTTTCGTTTCACGCAAAAAGTCGGACAGTTGAAAGCACGTGCCGGACTGCCACTGTCGGACAAAACCCGTGAAGCGACACAAATCGAGCGACTGACCGCGCTAGCAAACGAGGCTAACCTCGACCCGGTTTTCGCCGAAAAGTTCCTCAACTTCATTGTCGCCGAGGTCATCCGCCATCACGAAAAGATCGCGAACGACTCACAGGCGTAACAGGTGGGTTAGCTCGTTGCCAAACCAGCCAGCTTCGAGTACAACTTGTGCGCGGTTTCGAGGCACTCGTCAATCATGGGTTGTTGACGCCTTACGGTGACGTATTTTGGGCCAACCCACGCGGGCACGAATGACCCGTCCGACGCCTTCTCTCTGAGCATCCAGGCAAAGACACATTCTTCGGCGCCTGTCACGAACAACTGCCACTGAACCTGGCGCTTGTAATAAATCGGTACCCAGTCATAGGACCCCCAATCGCGACCGGTCGTTTTGACTTCGACAATCGTTCCATGGTCGGGGGACAATCCGTCGGGGGTTGCCATCATCCAGTCGGCTTCTGTCGACGCAATGAGCCAATCATTGCCGGCGATATCGAAACGCTCGGTGAGCTTGTCGATGATGTTCGATTCCTGGTCACGCCCAAACGCCATGAACGCGTTATCGGGGATGGGGGTTGGGTCCACCATCTGGCCGACGACCTCAGCGAAGCCCTTGTCATCATGCGCTTTTCCCACCATCGTCGCGGTCACACCCGTGGCGCGTACCCGCAACCACTCGTCGCGGTCGGCGCTCTGCACTAAAAATCGAGATTGTTCAATCATGTTCGTCCTCCGTTGTGGTCAAGGGTAACGCGGGGCACCGTCACGATTGCACAGCGCACACAGGGCTAGCCTCCGACGACTGGCCCGAAATGGGCGGGCAGAGTCTCTCGATGGACAGAACGCAACTGGTCAATCCCGATCGAGAATAGACCCTGAACTTCCAGTTCGCCCGATTGTTTGTCCGTCACTCCGACACGCAATACAGGAACGTGGCGACCGTTGCAGAGGCCACGGAATTTGACGTCGTCTTCGCGGGCGACGGACACCAGGGCGCGAGCTTGGGTTTCCGAAAACATGGCCGCCGTGGTGTCCACGTCATCGCGTGACACAATTTCGTCAATCCAGACCCGAGCACCGACACCGAAACGCAAGACGCCGTCGGCAACCGCGCGAATGAACCCACCTGTACCAAGGTCGACGGCGCACGTGACGATTCCCTCGTGAGCGGCGGCACCGAGAAGTCCCGCAAGGTCCTTTTCCGCAGTGAAATCAACACGTGGGGGAATACCACCAAGGTGGTCGTGCACGGCTCCGGCCCATGCTGAGCCACCCAGCTCATCGGCGGTAACGCCCAACAGGTAAAGGTTCTCGCCTTCATCTTGCCAACCAGATGGCAGTCGGCGGGCAACGTTGTCGATCGACCCCAAAACGGCGACAACTGGTGTCGGGTGGATGGGAACATCGCCAGTCTGGTTGTAAAACGACACGTTTCCGCCCGTGACGGGGATTCCCAATTCCAAGCATCCGTCGGCGAGTCCTTCAACCGCTCGGGCAAATTGCCACATTACCTCGGGGTTTTCGGGGCTTCCGAAATTCAGACAATCGCTGACCGCGAGGGGCGTCGCTCCGCTCGACGCAACGTTTCGATAGGACTCGACAAGCGCAAGTTGTGCACCGATGTACGGGTCAAGTTGGCAATAACGACCGTTCGCGTCGGTCGCAAGCGCAACGCCGAGACCGCTCACTTCGTCAATTCGAATCATTCCGGCACCGTCGGGAGTATGCAGCGCCGTGTTGCCCATGACGTAATAGTCGTACTGGTTTGTTATCCAGTCGGTGTCGGCTTCGTTCGGCGACCCGAGAACGGCGAGAAACTGCTTTTTCAATTCTTCGCCGTCGGTCGCGCGCGCGAACTTTGCTGGCGAATCCGCTTGCAGTGCGTCAAGCCACGCGGGGTATTCCATCGGGCGGTTGTAAACCGGGCCGTCAATCGCGACGGTGCGTGGGTCGACGTCGACAATCGTCTGACCCTTCCATTCGATGATGAGGCGACCGGTATCGGTGACTTCTCCAAGAATGCTCGCCTCCACGTCCCACTTGGCGGTGACGGCGAGGAATGCGTCAATCATCTCGGGTCGGACAATCGCCATCATTCGTTCTTGGCTTTCGGACATGAGGATTTCCTCGGCCGTCAGAGTTGGGTCACGCAACAACACGTTGTCGAGCGTGATGAACATTCCGCCATCACCGTTAGATGCGAGTTCGCTCGTCGCACACGAGATCCCGGCAGCACCGAGGTCTTGAATGCCTTCGACGCAATCGCCCGCAAATAGCTCGAGACAGCACTCGATGAGCACTTTTTCGGCGAACGGGTCGCCGACCTGTACGGCGGGACGTTTGGTAGGACCGCCTTCGGCAAAAGTGTCCGATGCGAGAATCGACGCTCCGCCGATTCCGTCGCCACCGGTTCGAGCCCCGAACAGAACCACGAGGTTGCCGACACCTTTCGCGTTTGCGAGGTGCAGGTCTTCGTGCCGCAGAGCGCCTACCGCTAGGGCGTTGACGAGCGGATTCGCTTGGTACACCGAGTCGAACCAGGTTTCTCCGCCAATGTTTGGCAGCCCGAGACAGTTCCCGTAGAACGAGATGCCACCCACGACGCCGTTGACAACACGACTCGTGTCGGGGTGGTCGATCGCGCCGAAACGCAGTGCGTCCATAACTGCCACGGGACGAGCGCCCATCGCAATGATGTCGCGAACAATCCCACCGATTCCGGTCGCGGCGCCCTGGAAGGGTTCGATGTAGGACGGGTGGTTGTGGCTCTCAATTTTAAAGGTGACCGCCCAGCCCTCGCCAATATCGACAACGCCGGCGTTTTCACCCATTCCGACCATGATGTTCTTGGTCATCGCGGGCGTGACTTTCTCGCCGAACTGACGCAAGTGAACCTTCGACGACTTGTACGAACAATGTTCCGACCACATGACCGAATACATCGCCAATTCGCCGCTCGTCGGGCGACGGCCGAGGATTTCCCGAATCTGCTGGTATTCGTCGGGCTTTAGTCCAAGCAGGTGGAACGGCTGGTCTTTCTCGGGGGTGTCCGCGGCGTTCTCGACCGTGTCGGGAGTGTGTTCAGTCACGATTGCTCCTGGTTACGAAAGAACGGTGGCGGCGAGTACCGACTGGAACACGGCGAGCCCGTCCGTTCCGGACGACATTGCTGCGGGAGTGTCGGGTCCGAACCCGGGTTCAACGGCGTGTTCGGGATGTGGCATGAGGCCGACGACATTGCCACGCGCGTTGCGCAACCCCGCAATGTCATTCAGTGATCCGTTGGGGTTGACTTCGAGGTATCGGAATGCGACGAGACCGTCACCCTCCAATTGTTTGAGCGTCTCGGCGTCGGCGATAAATCCGCCCTCACCGTTTTTTAGCGGAATGGTAATCTCTTGTCCCTGCGTGTATCCGCTGGTCCAGACAGTGTCGATGTTTTCGACGCGAAGTCTTTGGTCGCGCCGAATAAAGGTTCCGTGGTCATTGCGAATGAGCCCACCGGCCAGAAGGTGCGCCTCGACAAGGGTTTGGAAGCCGTTGCAAATGCCGAGAACGGGCATGCCCTTGTTCGCCGCATCGACAACCGCGCTCATGATTGGTGAGTGGGCAGCAATTGCACCGCAACGCAAATAGTCCCCGTACGAGAAACCGCCGGGTAGGACGATAGCGTCGACGCCGTTCAGGTCATTGTCGCCGTGCCAGAGGGAAACGGGGTCACCGCCAGCAAGTTTGATGGCACGCAGAGCGTCGCGGTCGTCGAGCGAACCGGGGAACGTAATAACACCGACGCGCACGTTAGTCCGCCACACGAATCGAAACAACGTCTTCGATGACGTCATTTGACAGGACGTCCTTGGCGATCTCGTTGATGTGCTCAAGGAGTTTCGGTGTGACCTCGCCGTCGATTGTGATTTCAAAGCGTTTGCCGATGCGAACGTCGGTGATTTCGCCGTCGCCAAACCGTTGCAGAGCACGTGCGGTGGCCTTACCAGCGGGGTCGAGCAGAACTTCTTTCGGCATTACCTCGACGATGACCTTCGGCACTCTCACTCCTCGACTAATGGACGAAATCTGTCTTCAGTCTATTCCCGCGCATCACACCCGACGGGAGCCCTCGCGGTGGTCGCCGTTATGTGACGGCCATTAGCCGCGAAATGAGTTCGCGGTATCGTTCTGCCGTCTGCGTCACTATCCCTTGGGGCAGAACGGGCGGTGTCCCGGTCTTGTCCCAGTTCGCTGAGAGCCAATCGCGCACGATTTGCTTGTCAAAGGATTCGAGCCGATTCGGACCGCCCGCGGTATACGCCGCCGAATCCCAGTAGCGGCTCGAATCAGAAGTGAGCACTTCATCGCACAACGTCAACACGCCGGTTCCGCGATCGCGGCCGAACTCAAATTTGGTGTCGGCAAGGATGAGCCCCTTCGCCTCGGCGATCTCGCTTGCTCGGCGGAAAATCGCGAGGCTCGTGTCACGCAACTCACGAGCGGTGTCCGCGCCAACGAGTTCGACAGTCCGTTCAAAGGAAATGTTCTCGTCGTGTTGCCCGAGCGGTGCCTTGAACGCGGGGGTAAAGAGGGGCTCTGACAGCTGGTCACCGTTCGACAGTCCGACGGGTAGCTGGATACCGCACACGGTCCCGGATTCCTGGTACTCGACCCACCCGCTACCAGCGAGAAACCCGCGGACCACACATTCCACGGGAAGCATGTTGAGTGTTCGCACGACCATCGCGCGATTGATGACTTCTGCGGGTGCATTGATTTCCAGGCGATGATTGGGGAATTCGGCAAGCTGGTCAAACCACCAGTGGGACAACCTGGTGAGAAGCGCTCCCTTGCCGGGAATCCCCGGCTCGAGAACATGATCGAAAGCTGACACCCGATCGCTCGCAACCAGCAGCATCAACGAGGAGGACTCGAGGTTTGATTCCGTTTCGGGAATGTAAAGATCGCGGACTTTTCCGGAATAGACATGACGCCACCCCGGAATACTCATTCGGCGGCTCGTTCGGCAATGTCGGTGCGGAAGTGTGAGCCATCGAGCGTGATGCGGTCGAGCGCCATGTAGACGCGTTTTCGCGCGTCGGTGAAATCGGCACCGCGCGCGATGACAGAGAGCACCCGTCCGCCGGTTGACACGAAGCCGTCACCGTCTCGTGCAGTCGCCGCATGCGCTATAGACACACCGGGAACCTCGAGCGCATCAGCCAATCCCAGAATCGGCTTGCCAGTGTTGGGTGATTCGGGGTATCCCTCGCTCGCGAGAACAACGGCCAGCGCAACATCATCCGCGAAGACCGGTTCGGGGACCGACGCGAGTCGGCCCGTCGCCGACGCAAAAAGCAGTTCGGCAAGCGACGACTCAAGGAGTTCGAGAACGACCTGGGTTTCGGGGTCGCCGAATCGGGCATTGAATTCGATCACGCGAACGCCCTTGGACGTGACGATTAGTCCGCAGTACAGCAGTCCAACGAATGGGGTGCCCCGGCGCGATAATTCACGAATCGTCGGCTGGGCTACGGTCTCGACGATTTCGTCGACAAAACCTTCGGGCAACCATGGAAGCGGCGAATACGCGCCCATACCACCCGTGTTCGGCCCCTCATCGTTATCAAAGGCACGCTTGTAATCCTGCGCGGGGGACAGCGGAACGACCGCGTCCCCGTCCGAAAGAACGAAAAGCGATACTTCCTGACCGTCGAGGAATTCTTCGATGAGGACCGTGCCTTGGTGAATGAAGAACTCTGCGTGATCGCAGGCGGCCGAGCGGTCATTGGTTACGAGCACTCCTTTGCCCGCTGCGAGTCCATCCGCTTTGACGACGTAGGGGGAACCAAATTCGTCGAGCGCCGATTCGACTTCCGTCATCGTCGTCGCCGACATCGATCGACCGGTCGGAACTCGGGCAGCGTTCATGATCTCTTTCGCAAACTCTTTCGAGCCTTCGATCTGGGCGGCGGCTTTGTCTGGGCCGAAAACGGGGACGCCAACGGCGCGAAGCGCATTCGCAACGCCGGCGACGAGGGGCGCTTCAGGGCCGATGATGACAAGTTCGACACCCTGTTCCATCGCATAATCGGCGATGAGGGGACCATCCGTCGTATTGAGCGAGACCGTCTCGACGACAGCGGCAATTCCCGCGTTTCCGGGGGCAACCACGATCTCGTGGGCGGTCGTGTCGCGCAGCAGAGCGTTGACGATGGCGTGCTCTCTGGCACCGGACCCAATCACAAGTATCTTCACGTGAAAACCCTACCTTTGCCGCTGCTAGCGTGTTGGGCGTGCCCCTTCCCCGAATCGATTCCGAACGCGGCCGAGCGGCTATATCGTCGGTTCGTGGCGGAACAGCCGATCGTGATGTGACGGCGGTCGCTG
>JBIIAK010000047.1:0-6968 GCA_044239945.1 Microbacteriaceae bacterium | reverse complement strand
CGGCCGAAACCGGCCGGTCGCTGCGCAGAACTAGCGCATCCGGCTGAATACCGATGGACCGCAGGGCAGCCACCGAGTGCTGTGTCGGTTTTGTCTTCTGTTCCCCCGACGCGTTCATAAACGGAACAAGCGAAACATGAACAAAGAAAACATTCTTTCGACCGAGCTCGTGACGAACCTGGCGAGCGGCCTCAATAAACGGTTGGCTCTCGATGTCGCCGACGGTCCCACCAATCTCGGTAATGATCACGTCGGGGGCTGGATCTTCCGTCGCCTGGAGGCGCATTCGACGTTTAATCTCGTCAGTGATGTGCGGAATGACCTGAACCGTGTCGCCAAGGTACTCGCCGCGTCGTTCGCGCTCGATCACGCGCAAATAAATTTGGCCCGTCGTGACGTTCGCCGCCTCACCTAGGTTGATGTCAAGGAAGCGTTCGTAATGTCCGATATCGAGGTCTGTCTCGGCGCCATCGTCAGTCACAAACACTTCGCCGTGCTGGAACGGATTCATTGTGCCGGGGTCGACATTGAGGTACGGGTCAAGTTTTTGCATGACCACTCGAAGTCCGCGGCGAGTCAAGAGATTGCCGAGCGATGCGGCAGTCAGGCCCTTACCGAGAGAGGATACAACGCCACCGGTGACAAAAATGTGCTTCGTGACTGGCTGGCTGAGTTCGAAATCCGTATGTTTCACCACGGAATTCAACGATAACCGCTGGAAGGGGCTTTTGACGAATTAACCGTTTTCGCCACGCCATTGATTCGCAGAATTTAACATTTCTGTCGCATGAGCACGAGCATTGTCGGAATCGGGAGTGCCGGACAACAATCGGGCCATTTCCTCGACACGCCCATCGCCATCGAGTCGCGTGATTGTCGATTCCGTGATCGCACCGCTCGTGTCTTTGATTATTCGCAAGTGGTTGGTTGCGAAAGCCGCCACCTGTGGAAGATGGGTCACAACAATCACCTGTGCGGACTTTGCCAAAATGGCAAGTCGACGCCCGATTTCAATTGCACTTGCACCGCCCACGCCTGCATCAACTTCATCGAACACGAGCGTCGGTACCGTGTCGGTCGAGGCGATAACGACTTCGATTGCGAGCATCACTCGCGACAATTCACCACCGGACGCGGTTTTTGTCACGGGTTTCGGGTCACCACCGGGGTGGGGTCGCATCAGCATCTCGACTGCGTCCCGTCCGTGGGCAAAAAAGTCGGTCCCGCTCTGCGGGGCTACCCGTACGACAAATTCGGCGGTAGGCATCGAGAGCGCGTGGAGTTCTGAGGTGACGGCACCAGAGAGTCGCTGGGCGGCATCGTCGCGCGCGGCACTGATTCGGGTCGCGAGTGTATCGAGAGCCGCTTCATCCGCCGCAATCGCAGCCGACAGTTCCTCGAGTGCGTCATCCGAGCGATCGAGGTCAAACAAACGGTCGGACGCCGTCGACCACAACGCGAGAACGTCGTCGAGGGTTGGGCCGTACGCGCGCACGAGCGAGGTGATGGCCGCGGTGCGCTCGTGGACTTGCTCTAAGTCACCACCGTCAAGTTCGAGTCCCGCCGCATACGCCGAGACGGATTGAGCCGCCTCACGAACGACAATGCTCGCTTCAGAAATGCGCGCCAACAACGTCTCGATAGCCGGGTCGTGAGTGGTCACGCGTTCGAGTGCTCGGCGCGCACTTTCCACAAGCGACACCGCATCAAACTCGGCGTCATCCGCCGACAGTGCCTCGTGCGCTTCTTGAGCCGCACGGCGAAGTTCTTCGCTGTTCGAGAGACGTTCGGCCTTCGCCTTCAGGGCGACGTCTTCGCCGGCGACAGGTGCGACGGCGTCAATCGCAGCAACCGCCGCACGCAGTTCTTCCGCCTCACGGATTCGCTCGGAGGCATCTTTCGTCATTGAATCGCGCCGTGCAATCGAGTCAATCCAGCGTCGGAAAATCGTCTGATATTCGGTTAGCGGAGTCCGAACAGAGTCACCCGCGAATCGGTCGAGAGACTCGCGTTGTGCTGTCTGCGACCGAAGTCGCAGTTGTTCGCTCTGCCCGTGGATCGCAACGAGATGATCCCCGATATCTGACAACGCGCCGACCGGCGTTGCGGCGCCGCCGACCACCACTTTGGAACGACCCTCAGAGCTGACCGCACGGGTCACGACCAATTCGTGGTCGTCGAGCACTCCACCGAGTTCCGTGACACGCGCAACCACCGCGGGGTCAGTGATGGTCCAACGTCCGCTGACCTGGGCGCGTTCTGCCGAATGGCGAACAACCCCCGAATCGGCGCGGTCACCCAGCAGAAGTCCCAACGCTGAGACGACCATCGTCTTCCCCGCGCCGGTTTCTCCGGTAATCGCCGTAAAGCCGGGGGTCAAGTTCAGCGTCGCAGATTGAATGACTCCGAGGTCGTGAATCGAAATCTCGTGGATCATGCCGAACTGCCACGCCATCCCTCGGTGGGCAACGAGAATTTCTTCACTAAGCGTTCAGAGAACGGGCCCGAGTGGGTGTGCGCTAAACGAACCGGAGTTTCTGAGCGGTTCGCGATGACACGCGAGCCAGGAGCGAGGGCAAAGGTTCGGCGTCCGTCGCACCACAGAACGCCGGATGCACCATTTCGCGGCAGCACCTCGACCGCCAGGGTGGATGATGGCGCGGTTACCAGTGGACGAGAGAACAAAGCGTGTGCGGACAGCGGAACCATGATGAGCGCCTCAACAGTCGGCCAGACTACGGGGCCACCAGCGGAAAATGAATACGCCGTCGAACCAGTCGGAGTCGCCATGAGGACGCCGTCACACCCGAAGGTCGATATGGGTCGGTCGTCGACTGCAATCACGACCTCGATCATGCGCTCGCGCGACATCTTTTCGACACTGGCTTCGTTGAGCGCCCACGTCTCGAACACAGTCTTGCCGCTGATTTCAACCCGAACGTCAAGAGTCATTCGGTGTTCAACTGTGTAATCTTTCGCGAGCACCCGACCGATCGTCTCGTCCAGGTCTTCGGGCTCGAGCTCGGCAAGAAATCCAACATGGCCCATGTTTACGCCCAACAAAGGCGCGCTTTGCCCGCGCATAATCTCGGCGGCTTTCAAAATCGTTCCATCGCCACCGAGGCAAATCACCAGTTCGATGTCTTTCGGGGCAACGTCAACACCGAGTTGCTTAACCTCGACGGCAGTTTCCGAGGTAATCGCGGGGTGTTGAGAATCAAGGCACACGGGAATTCCGCCAAGACGAGTGAGCTCGGCCGCAACAGCGGCTGCGGTCTGAATACTGGCAGGGCGACCCGTGTGGGCAAGAATGAGGAAAAGTCGGTCCGTCACGCTAACCTCCCCACGTTATTCTCGCTTGTTCTGTCCATTCTCTCGCATTCAACGGCTGAGCGGGGTCACCGTACACAATCGCTTCGCGGTTTCCGTGTTCACCATCGATTGGTGACTCCATGATTCCACTAATCGGAAGTCCAAGGGCCGCGATGGCGTCGCACACCGACACCAGTGCTGCGTCGCGTTTCGCGTCGTCGCGAACAATCCCCTCGTGCACGTTGCCTTTGCCAACCTCGAATTGTGGTTTCACCAAGATGACGTAACGAAAGCTAGTGCCTATGGCGGCGACCAGTGCAGGCAGAATCATCGTGACCGAGATGAAACTGACGTCCACGACCACGTCATCAATCGGTCCGACGTTCCACCCTTCGACAGCTTCGCGCGAGAGTTCACGTGCATTCAAACCCTCAACGACGTGGACGCGAAAATCCGCTCGAAGCGTGGGATGAAGTTGGCCGTGGCCGACATCCAGTGCGACGACACGACCGGCACCTCGAAAAAGGGCTACCTCGGTGAATCCACCCGTGGACGCACCAACGTCAAGAACTGTGCGGCCGCGAAAATCGAGATCAAACCTTTCGCACGCGCCGAGTAATTTGTTCGCCGAACGCGCAACCCACCGATCAAGTGCCGTGACCGCTAGAACCGCCGTAGACACGACCTTGTGACCTGTTTTCGTGACAATCCGTTCATCTACCCGGACACTGCCGGCTTCGATCAAACGTGCAGCGCGTGTGCGACTCTCGGCTAGTCCTCGTTCGACGAGAGCAAGGTCGAGACGCTTTGGCTCAGCGTGGTTGCTCATCAAGCCGCTGTCGGATCTCGCTCTCCAGTAACGTGAATGCGGCTGCGCGCTCATCCAGCGGGAGTTCAGAAATCTGCTCGATGCTTGGACGCTGGTTCTCGGTATCCATGGTCACGAATATATCGCGGGTTCGACATCCAGTCCGTAAATGCGAAGCCCCGAACGGTAGATGGCGGCGCAGCCCGCGCGCAACAGGTTTAGCGGATCCGAACCCTTGCGCTTCACCCTGACGACATTGGCTTTCATCGTGACCGATGAATTTCCGACCGCGACAGTTACCGTGTCCTCTTTTTCCGTGACGACCGATTGCGGGTAGTCCTGTGTCAATTCCCGAAGGTCTCTGAGGATATATGTCGGTTGCTGTTCCTCGGCAGCGGCGATTGCTTGTTTGGGACCGTCAATTCCGGTAAGGACGAGCGCACTGCGCATGCCAGCTCGGTTCGCTCCCAGAATGTCGGTGTCTAAACGGTCGCCGATCACAAGCGGATTGTCGGCCGCGAACTTGTCTCGAGCGAAATCAAAGATTGCACGTTCGGGCTTTCCCGCAAATACAGGAAGGCGACCCACCGCCAGGTGAACGGCGGACACTAAAGTCCCGTTTCCCGGCGCTATCCCCCGCGCAACAGGAATCGTCCAGTCAGTGTTTGTCGCTACCCACGGAATCCCGGTGTGTAAAGCGAACGACGCCTCGGCGAGGTGCACCCACCCGACCGTCGGCGCGAAACCTTGAATCACCGCAGCGGGCGAATCATTCGCAGAATCAGTAACCCGGAATCCGGCACCGGCAACTTCACTGACAAGCCCTTCTCCACCGATCACGAGAACGGTGGACTTCGACGGAATGAGGGTTTTGAGAATCTTTACCGCGGCCTGCGGGGACGAAACCACATCGTCAGCCACCGCCGTAAGGCCAAGGTCGCGCAAATGAGCCGCCACTTGTTCCGTCGTACGCGAGGCATTGTTCGTGATGAACGCGACGCGATGATGTGCCGACGCTCCGTTGAGCGCCTCGACCGCGTGTCGGATCGATTCCTCTCCGGTGTAGACGACTCCGTCGAGATCCGCAAAGATGACGTCGGTTCCGTCAAGGGGGGTCATTTCGAGTCCTCCAGGGGTTCGACGGGCGGCACTCCACTCACAAGGTCGGCGAGTTCGCTGTCGGTCAACTGGGTCGGCGCTTCGTCGCATGGTTCATCGTCGCCGACTTCGGTGACGTCGGTCGGTTCCTCGAGCCATTCGGTGTGGAACTCGATTGTTTCGTCCGGGGAAAAGTGGCTATCGGTCAGTCGAGCGTAGCGACGCCATTGAGCAGCCTCGTCGGCGCGGCCCATCTCTTCGAGAACCTCTGCGTTTGCATCGAACAATGCAACACACTCCGGTGTCGCGTTTGTCGGGTCGAGTTGCGGGATCTGCAGTTCGGCATAGGCGCGATCAGTTTCACCCCGATCAAGTCGAATACCCGACAAGACAATAGCGAGGTCAATCTGTGCCTCGCGTGGGAGTTTCTCGCGATCGAGTTCACGGGCGATCTTGAGCCCCTCGCTCGATCGGTCGAGCCCACGAAGGCAATCAATGATGAGCGCAATCTGGTCGTTAGAGCCCGAAATGCGCTGTGCGGTGCGCAATTCGGCGAGGGCAAGGGTGAAATCCTGGTTGACATAGGCCATGATTCCGACGGTTTCACGCACAATCGCGAGGCGCGATGCTCTATTTTTCGCCGCGATGGCGTGTTGGAGCGCCCGGGGCGCGTCATTCTCGGCATAGAACGACGCGGCTTCCAAGTGGCGCCCGACGACCATCGCGTTGTCTTCGCTCAGTGTCGACAAGTCACGAAGCACGGCGCGATCGAGTTCTTTGCCCGCGAATCGGTTCTCGAGTTCGGGTTCCATCTCGCGAATCGCTTTGCGTTGTTCTTCACTGGGGCGAAAACGCGGGAATTCCTCTTCACGCGGTTCGGGGCGTCCCGCACTCGGGCGGCCATCACGGCTGAAGGGTTTACGTTCGCCCGGTTTCTGGTCCCGACTGGACGGCTTCCGCTCACCGGGTTTACCATCCCGACTGAACGGCTTCCGCTCACCGGGTTTACCATCACGACTAAACGGTTTACGTTCACCGGGTTTACCATCACGACTAAACGGTTTACGTTCACCGTCGCGCGCGGGTCGTTCGCCACGCGGGCGATCGCTACCGTTTTTGGGCGCGCCAAAACGGCCCGAACTCGGTTTGCCCGATGAAGGGCGTCCCGAGTTGGGCCTACTACTAGAGTCATCACGGCGCGGTCGACGGTCACGACCGTCTTTTGGGTCGTTTTTCTCGTCGCGCTCGTCGCTCATGATCTCTTTCTTCTTAATAAACACGAATGACCACCCCCGAGAGGGTGGCCATTCGTAAATTAAGTCCGGCGGTGTCCTACTCTCCCACAGGGTCCCCCCTGCAGTACCATCGGCGCAGGTGGTCTTAGCTTCCGGGTTCGGAATGTAACCGGGCGTTTCCCCACCGCTATGGCCGCCGAAACACTATTGATTTATCAGTCTTCGGCACACATAAATGTGTGCGCGGTTCTTGACCGTCAATCAAGAACCACAAAGTGGACGCGAGTTTATGTTACATAGATGTGTAATCAAGTCATCGGCTTATTAGTACTGGTCAGCTCCACGAGTCTTTAGTCCTCGCTTCCACATCCAGCCTATCAACCCAGTGGTCTACTGGGAGCCTCTCGACCTCGAAGGTCATGGAAATCTCATCTTGAGGCCGGCTTCCCGCTTAGATGCTTTCAGCGGTTATCCATCCCGAACGTAGCTAATCAGCGGTGCTCTTGGCAGAACAA
>JBIIAK010000002.1:0-23901 GCA_044239945.1 Microbacteriaceae bacterium | reverse complement strand
AAGCGCGGCGAGGGGTTCGGAATCGATTCCTGTCAGATTGATGGGAACGATGTCCTCATTTCTTACGCTGTGACGAAGGTCGCACTCGATGATGCCCGAGCCGGCAAGGGACCCCGATTCATCGAAGCCCAGACCTATCGACTCGGTGCTCACACTACGAGTGACGACCCGACGAAGTACCGAGAACAAGCCGAAGAGGACTTGTGGAAGGAACGAGACCCGATTGCGCGGTTCGAGAAATTCTTGCGATCCAAGGGTGAGTCAGACAAGTTCTTTGACGCCGTGAAGACTGAAGGCGAAGACCTCGCCACGGATGTTCGCGCCAGAGTCCTCGCCCTCAAACCACCAACCACGGACGTCATGTTTGATCACGCCTACACCGACGAGCACCCACTAATCTCGGCTCAGAAAGCGTGGCTGGCCGAGTACGAGGCGTCGTTCGGAGGTCACCGATGACGGAAAGTCTGTCGATGGCTAAGTCCATCAACCTTGGTCTTCAGCGTGCGATGCGCGAGAACGACAAGGTTCTTCTCATGGGCGAAGACATCGGTACTCTCGGCGGGGTTTTTCGTGTCACCGAGGGGCTCAAGAACGAATTCGGCGAGAACCGCGTGTTGGATACACCGCTCGCAGAATCGGGAATCGTTGGAACTGCGATCGGACTCGCCATGCGCGGGTTTCGTCCGGTATGCGAGATCCAGTTCGACGGCTTTGTGTTTCCCGCGTTCGACCAGATCATGTCTCAACTCGCCAAGCAGACTTCCCGACACCAGGGAGATCAGTCCTTCCCCATCGTCATCCGAATTCCTTACGGCGGACACATCGGTGCGGTCGAACACCATCAAGAAAGCCCCGAGGCTTATTTCGTGCACACCTCTGGACTGCGCGTGCTGTCTCCGGCGACACCCAATGATGGCTACCACATGATCCAACAGGCGATTTCGTCAAACGACCCCGTGATTTTCCTCGAACCGAAGGCGCGTTATTGGCCGAAGGGGGACGTCCAATTGGATGGCACTCCCGACCCAGCCCACCAATCGCGGGTTGTTCGAACCGGAACAGACGCGACGGTTGTCGGACATGGCGCGATGGTTGCGATGCTGCTCGATGCGGCTGAAGTCGCCAAAGGCGAAGGAATTAGCCTCGAGGTGATTGATTTGCGTTCCCTGTCGCCCATTGATTACGACCCCATTGTCGCGTCGGTTGAAAAGACGGGTCGCCTTGTGGTGGCACAGGAAGCCCCGGGAAATGCATCCGTTGGTTCTGAAATAGCGGCAACTGTCGCCGAACGTGCGTTTTACTTCTTGCAGTCACCTGTATTGCGCGTCAGCGGGTTCGATGTGCCGTTCCCGCCGGCCAACCTCGAAGGTACTTACCTTCCCGACGTTGACCGAATTCTCGACGCAGTCGATCGAGCGAGAGGGTACTGACCGTGGCTGTAGCAGATTTCCTACTCCCCGACGTGGGCGAAGGCTTGACCGAAGCCGAAATTGTCCAGTGGCGAGTGAAAAAGGGAGACGTCGTCGCGGTTAACGACATTCTGGTTGAGATCGAGACCGCGAAATCGCTCGTTGAATTACCCAGCCCGTTCGCGGGGACCATCGTGGCCCTACTAGCCGGCGAGGGGGATACCGTTCCCGTCGGCACACCAATCATTCAAGTTGATTCTGCTACTGGCGTGCCCGCAACACTCCACGCGGCACCCGAACCAGTTGCGACACCCGTTGCGCCGGCTGCTCAGACGAAGGGGAAGGGGAAGGCTAAAGCCGAACCCGCCGCTGAGCCGGTGCTCGTCGGATATGGAAGCGCCGGCCAGGTTGCGTCACGGCGCGGTTCGCGCACTCAGCCCAGCGCCCCGACAGAGACGCCTCGGGTCGAAACCGCTACTGAGCCCGTCGCCTATCCTCCCTCGGGCACTTCTCCTGTTATGGCGAAACCACCCGTTCGAAAGCTCGCAAAGGAACTCGGTGTCGATATCTCGAAGGTTCTGGCAACGGGCGCTCGCGGTGAGGTGACCCGCGATGACGTGGTTCGTCAATCTCAAGTCAAGACCGTGTTCCGGAACGTCGAAACCCCCGAATGGCCCAGCGAACGCGAGGAATACATCCCTGTTAAAGGCGTGCGCAAGGCGATTGCGACCGCGATGGTCAAATCTAAATTCGAAGCACCGCACGTTTCGGTTTTCGTCGACGTCGACGCAACGCGAACGATGGACTTTGTCAAACGCCTCAAGGCGTCTCCTGACTTCCAGGGGATTCGCGTTTCGCCTCTCCTCATCATGGCGCGCGCGGTTATTTGGGCGGTTCAGCGAAACCCGAACGTGAACTCGTCGTGGACCGACAAGGACATCATCGTTCACCACTACGTCAACCTCGGAATCGCGGCGGCGACCCCCCGAGGGCTCATCGTGCCGAACGTCAAAGAGGCGCACACCCTCAACATGAAGCAACTGGCCCTCGGCCTCGAGAACCTCACCGTGACGGCGCGAGACGGCAAGACGACCCTCGACGACATGTCGAACGGCACAATCACGATCACGAACCTCGGGTCGTTTGGCGTTGACACGGGCACTCCCATCATCAACCCGGGCGAGGTGTCGATTGTGGTGCTCGGGGCGATCAAACAAAAACCGTGGGTTGTCGACGGACAGATCGAGGCCCGCTTCGTGACGACGATTGGCGCGTCATTTGACCACCGTGTTGTCGACGGCGATGTCGCCAGCCGATTCTTGGCCGACATCGCGAGCATTATCGAAGAACCCGCGATGCTGCTCGACTAGTTATTGACAATCATTCTCAATAAGGTTATGCTGTGGGCATGAACCTAATCACACTCGCCGCCGAGGCACACGAAGAAAGCCTTCCTTTCTGGGATGAAGTCTTTTCCATCACCTTTGACCCTGCCCACATTCTGGCCGAGGTCTTTTGGCAAATCGTTTTCGACGTCGTCCTCGTCGCATTCCTCTACGGTGTTGTCTTCAAGCGGTGGCTTTTGCCACGGTTGCGCAAGCAGATTCACCACGAACTGGACAGTGAACACGGCATCGAACATCACGACGACCATATTCACATCAAGGGCGCACAAGACCACGACTAGGCTCGTGGGGTGAAGCGCACCACCAAACAACGAACGGCTGTGATCGACGCGTTGACTGAGGCCACCGACTTCGTCTCTGCGCAACAGCTTCACGTTCTGCTGGGAAACGATGCTCCGTCGCTGGCAACGGTTTATCGGACCCTTCAGGCGCTCGTCGACGAGGGGTTAGCGGACATTGTTGCGCGTGGCGGAGAACAGGTGTATCGAGCGTGCGGAACAGCACATCACCACCACCTTGTTTGCACTGAATGTGCGACGACAGTGGAAGTAGATGGTGGAGAAATCGAAGAATGGGCGGCTCGAACCGCTCGCGAACACGGATTCGTCACCGATTCGCACATCGCCGACATTTATGGCCGATGCGCCGCCTGTTCAGCCTGAGTTTGTGTGTCGTGGATTAATCCCGTACCCTTGAGAGGTTGCGCGTTCACGCGTGCACATCGCGACTGTTTCACCGAATCGGTTGCAGACAAGTGATCTTGGGTGGGGTGCGTCCCCACGGTAACTACAAGGAGAAAACTATGGCAGCAGTGTGCCAGGTGACCGGAGCCGTTCCTGGTTTCGGACACAGCATTTCGCACTCGCACCGACGCACCAAGCGTCGGTTCGATCCGAACATCCAGAAGAAGACCTACTACGTGCCCACTCTTGGACGTAAGGTCACCTTGACCCTGTCGGTCAAGGGAATCAAAACCATCGACGCACGCGGAATTGACGCCGTAATGCGCGACCTCATCGCTCGTGGGGTGAAGTTCTAATGGCTAAGAAGTCTCAAGATGTTCGCCCCATTATCAAGATGCGTTCGACGGCCGGCACGGGATACACCTATGTCACCCGCAAAAACCGTCGTAACGACCCCGACCGTCTCGTTCTGAAGAAGTACGACCCGGTTGTCCGTAAGCACGTTGAATTCCGTGAGGAGCGCTAACCATGGCGAAAAAAAGCAAGATTGCTCGTAACGAGCAGCGCAAGGTGATTGTCGCTCGTTATGCGACCAAGCGTCTCGAACTCAAGAAGGCACTCGTTGACCCCAACGGGACCGCGGAATCACGCGAGGCCGCGCGTCTCGGACTCCAGAAGCTTCCTCGCAACGCGTCGCCCGTTCGCGTTCGCGGACGTGACGCGATCGATGGTCGCCCACGAGGATTCCTCTCGAAGTTTGGCATCTCACGTGTCCGATTTCGTGAAATGGCACACCGTGGCGAATTGCCCGGCGTAAAGAAGTCTTCTTGGTAGTCTGAAAGCGCTAAAACTTGGGGAAACTCAAGGTTTATCACTTCATCAACAAAGTCTCAGGAGGACTCGAATGAACCGATCCGAGCTCGTTGCGGCAATCGCCGCACACACCGGACAGAGCCAGGTCACCGTTAATGGTGTTCTCGACGCTCTTTTCACCACTGTTGCCGGCGAAGTTGCCAAGGGTAACAAGGTCACCATCCCCGGTTGGGTCGCATTCGACCGCACCAACCGTGCCGCTCGTCAGGGACGTAACCCCCAGACTGGTGCCACCATCCAAATCGCCGCCTCAAAGGGCGTCAAGGTTTCGGCTGGTTCGAAGCTCAAGGCTGCTGTCAAGTAGTTTGTGCTTGTGGAAAGGGACGGAGGAAACTCCGTCCCTTTCTCTTTGCCCAGAATCGCTCGGTAGGCTCACAAGGTGATGCGTCAACGACTGGTGGTTTGGGTACCCCTCATCGTCGCGACCTTTATCGGAACCTGGTTCGCGCTCAGTTTTGGAGGTGGCGCGGCCGCGGGTGGGCTCGAGGACGCGGGTGACTTGGTGCGTTGGGGCACGCCGTTCGTCAAGATGATGGTGTCGTTGTCGGGTGCGCTTGTCATCGGCGGCTTGGGAGTCTTGCTGTTCGTCCTTCCACCTGGCCCAGCTTCTCAACGGGTGCAGATGGTGGCGCTCGGCGCCGGGGTTGTCTGGACGTTCTCGCTGGTTGTGTACACAGTACTTACGTACTTCACGGTCATCGGAACAGCCCCCACCTTTGATTCTGGTTCTGACGAGAACTTTGGATTTTTTGTTCTCACCACCGAACTCGGCCAGTTGCTGATGATTGCGACCGGGATGGCGGCTACCGCCACCACCGTAATTGCGGTTGCTCGTCGTTTTTTCGGGCTCGCTGCGGCATTCCTCGTGGCTGTCGCGTCGGCGTGGCCTTTCGCCGAGATGAGCCACTCTGGCGCGACTGCAAACCACGGAATCGCCGTGAATTCGCTTGTGCTCCACATCGTGTTCGTGTCACTCTGGACCGGCGGATTGGTCGCGACTATCGTCGCGATGAGCGCGGGGGCCAACCGGTCGGATATCCTCCGACGATATTCCTCGATTGCGCTACTGGCCATTTCCATCGTCGCAATCACGGGTGTTTCGAGCGCAATTATTCGGATCGGGACCATCGACAACCTCAACACCGACTATGGAATCTTGGTCATCCTCAAGGCGGTCGGGGTCGGTCTTCTCGCTCTGCTCGGGGTTCGCTGGCGCCGCGCCATGATTCCTCACCTCGATTCTGCGAAGGGGGTGGTCGGTTTCGCAGTTCTCGAAACGGCGATCCTTGGCGTGGTTTTGGGGTTGGCAACGGGACTTGCCCGAACCGCTCCACCCATCGAGCAAACCCTGTCTGGTCAGATGACACCAGCGGAAATTCTGACGGGACGAGTTCTACCCGGTGAGTGGACGTGGACAACGGCGTTTACGACATGGAATATCGATGTGATCTGGACTCTTTTTGCCGTGTTCACCAGCATCTTTTACGTGTGGGGAGTCGAACGACTTCGCCGCCGCGGCGACGCCTGGCCAATTCACCGGCCGATTATGTGGGTCGCTGCGATGGCTATCCTCGTCTATACGACGAGCGGCGGGGTCGCGGTTTACGGTGAATTCTTGTTCAGCGCGCACATGATCGAACACATGTTGTTGACCATGCTCATCCCCGTCGGGATTGTTCTGGCTGCTCCCGTAACGCTCGCCGCTCGAGCAATCCAGGTTCGCCACGACAGCTCTCGGGGGATGCGCGAGTGGTTCCTCGGAATAGTTCAATCGCGCTGGATTAGTTTTGTGGGCCACCCTCTTGTGTCAACGGTGGTCTTCGCACTTTCGCTCATGGTCTTCTATTACTCGCCGCTGTTGTCCTGGGCGTCGACGACACACCTCGGACACGAATGGATGATCCTCCACTTCGTGCTAGCAGGATACCTTTTCGTCCAAGCGCTCATCGGGGTTGATCCGTCACCGCATCGAACCTCGTACCCCCTGCGCATGATTCTTCTGATGGGGACAATGGGCTTTCACGCGTTCTTTGGCCTTTCGCTGATGACGGGGACATCGCTACTTTTACCCGAGTGGTTCGGCGCGATGGGACGAACCTGGGGTGATCCCCCTCTTCTCGACCAGCAAATTGGTGGCGCAATCGCCTGGGGAATCGGCGAACTGCCGACCCTTATCTTGTCGGCGA
Organism: Microbacteriaceae bacterium; assembly: GCA_044239945.1. GTDB lineage: Bacteria > Actinomycetota > Actinomycetes > Actinomycetales > Microbacteriaceae > MWH-TA3. Next base: position 17,344 of record JBIIAK010000002.1, on the reverse strand, counting down.
TGGTTGTGCGGTCGTGGATTCGATCCGACGAGCGTGAGGCAAAGCGATCGGACCGCCAGGCGGCACGAGATCACGATGCCGAGCTTGACGAATACAACACGATGCTCGAAAAACTCGAGAAACGCCGGCCGACCAACAGGTAAATCGTTGCTGATTTGTCACCAACCCCGCCCCGCCTCCGCGCGGCGATAGGGCAGACGGGTACTCTGGAGAATCCAACGAAAGGCTCCACTGTGTTTGAACTCACGCTCGAACAATCGCGCGTGATGGACATCATTGAGGGCACTCGCGAACACGTTTTTGTGACGGGACGAGCCGGGACTGGTAAGTCGACATTGTTGCAGGAATTCGTCGAGCAGACTTCGAAATCGCTCGTTATTGGCGCCCCGACGGGAGTCGCGGCGTTGACCGTCGGGGGGCAAACGATTCACTCGCTGTTTCGCCTCCCTATCGGACTGGTCACCGACCACACCAAGTTTTATCCGCTGTCGGACGACGCACGGGTCTTGTTGCGCAGAATTGACACGGTCGTGATCGACGAGATCTCGATGGTTCGCTGTGATCTGCTCGACGGGTTAGATCGGCGTCTGCGAGCAACCCGAGGGCGCAAGAACGAGCCGTTCGGCGGGGTGCAGGTCGTCATGTTCGGAGACCCGTACCAGCTTCCCCCCGTTCTCAAAGAAGGACCCGAAAAGCAATACCTCATGGACAACTATCAATCCCCCTGGTTTTTCGATTCCAAGGTGTGGGGACAGGCGCAACCGCGTGTCGTCGAGCTGACCGACGTCAAACGTCAGGACGAAGCCGAGTTTCGCGACATTCTCGATCGAATGCGCAACGGGCAAATGACGACGACCGACGGCGCAGTTCTGAATGACATCGGCGCTCGTAGGCCTATTCCCGAGGGTACCGTGACCCTAGCGACCACCAACGTCAGCGCGAACAGCATCAATGCAAAAGCGCTCAAAGAACTCCCGGGAAAGCCCAAGGTCGCACGGGCCATCATCGACGGTGATTTTGGTGGACAATTGCCGGCCGAAGAAGAACTCGAGCTCAAGCCAGGTGCACGTGTAATGTTCCTGCGAAACGACTCCATCGCAGACGGAAGTCGTTGGGTCAATGGTTCGGTTGGCACCGTTGTCAAGGTAGACGGCGCGGTACACGTGGCGCTTGACACCGACCCCGCGAACTCTGTTGAAGTTCAGCCTGTTCAGTGGGAAAAGATTCAGTACACCTATGACCCGGAAGCAAACAGCGTCGAGGCCGACGTGATGGCGACGTTCGCGCAGTATCCACTTCGGTTGGCGTGGGCGGTCACGATCCACAAATCGCAAGGACAAACACTCGATTCTGCAGTTCTGGATTTTGGTCGCGGTGCATTCGCCAACGGTCAGGCCTACGTCGCGTTTTCGCGAATCCGGACCTTGGACGGCGTTTTCCTTTCGCGCACGCTGCAACCAACCGACATCCAGGTCGACCGCCGGGTCGTTGACTTTATGCGAACAGCCAAGGACAACGACTTCCTCGAATAGTTTCTAAAAAGGTGGCGGCTTGCGCCTCGCGCGCCCGAGTGATTGGAACATCTGGTCCTGTGTGACGGAATTGACGCCCGACTGCAAAAGACCCAATTGCGTGTGTTGCGGAAGTCCCTCGTTGTGAATCATGACGAAGCCGTTGGGTGCGCCCTCAAGGGCACCCTCAGCGGTTGAGACGACTAGCGTCCAACCGGTGGTCATCATTGAATCGCCATATTTTAATTTGATGAATTGCGTCACCGCTTCGTCCATAGTGTTTTTCACGTGTTCTCCGTCCACTTCCGTGCTTGGCGGAAGGTTGCTCAGGATACAGGCCACCACCGACACGAAACCCGCACCTCTTCTCACGGGACTGTTCACAACAAATGATTAGTAGTATCATTATTGATACTGGTCCGCAGTGAAGAAGATTGAAAAATCACTGCGTAATCTGCGGAACAACCCTGAAAATGCACAATTCGCCGAGTTGCTCGCGGTTTGTGTGTGTTTTTTCGGGAAGCCGCAGCGCCAGGGAGGTTCACACATTGTTTTTCGAACGGGGTTGCTCGAGGACCCGCGCATTGTGATTCAAGCGCGGGGCAAATCGGCAAAGGGGTATCAGGTTCGCCAACTTCTCATGCTGATAGACAAAATGGAGAGGGATAGTTCTCATGATTGATCCGACTCATTACAAATACAGCGTTCAGTGGAGCGCGCGCGACTCAGAATTTGTGGGAACGGTGGCCGAGTTCCCCTCGCTTGCTTGGCTTGACGAAAGTGAACGCGACGCGTTTGAGGGCATCAAACAAATCGTCGCCGACATCGTGGCTGAAATGACCGAGGGCGGAGAGACGCCGCCGTTGCCATTGTCCGAACGAGATTTCTCAGGAAAGCTGATGCTTCGAATTCCCCCTGAATTACATCAACGACTTGCCACAGAAGCGGCCGAGAACAACATCTCACTTAACCGACTCATCTCAGCCAGGCTTGCCAAAGCCGGTTGAGAACGCCGAAACGATAGGCTCGTTCCATGCTTCTCAGTGACCGCGACATTCGTTCCGAAATCGAATCGGGACGTGTTCAGCTCGACCCGCTCGAAATGGGAATGATTCAGCCATCGAGCATTGATGTGCGTCTCGACAAGTTCTTTCGGTTGTTCGACAACCACAAATACCCATTCATCGACCCGGCCGAGGAACAGCCCGATCTGACCCGCGGAGTTGAAGTCGATCCGGGGGAGCCTTTCATTTTGCACCCGGGCGAATTCGTGCTCGGTTCAACTTTCGAGTTAGTCACGCTTCCTGACGATATCGCGGCCCGCCTCGAGGGTAAGTCGTCACTCGGTCGCCTCGGGCTACTGACCCACTCGACCGCGGGTTTTGTCGATCCTGGATTTAGTGGCCACGTCACGCTCGAATTGAGCAACGTCGCGACACTCCCGATCAAGTTGTGGCCAGGCATGAAAATCGGACAGTTGTGTTTTTTCCGGCTCACTTCACCGAGCGAGCATCCCTACGGAAGCGACAAGTACGGCAGTCGCTATCAGGGCCAGCGCGGACCGACGGCCTCGCGCTCGTGGAAGAACTTTCACAAGACCGCTCTTTAGCGCCGAACGAACCGCGACACCACAAACGACGCACCCGCGCCGAGCACTGCGCCGACCGTGATTGCAGCGATGGCGATATTGCCCGACTCTGTCTCGCCGAACGCGAGCTCGTTGATGAGCAGAGCGACGGTGAAGCCGATCGAGGCGACCGTCGACACGAGGGCGACATTCCCCCAGCTCATGGCATCATCGCGGCGGCCGCCGAAGAATCGTTCGGCTAGCCACACAAACACCATGATCCCTAACGGCTTCCCAACCATCAAACCCACCACGATTCCGAGAAACACGGGCGACGTGATGGCTTCTGGAGTGAAAACGGATAGTGAAACACCCGCCGAGACGAGAACGAATAGCGGGACAGCGATATAACTAGAGAAGGGATGGAAAAACGCCATGGCGCGGTTCGCGAGGCTTGTTCCCTTTCGTTTTGAGGTGGAAATAAGGACACCGAGCGCGACACCGGCAATTGTCGCGTGAACACCCGAGGAATAAACGAAGTACCAGGCGAACAAACCAAGCACACCGAGCAAAACCGGGTGGGCAAGAGACGTGCGCTGGAGGACAGCGAAGAGTCCGAGCGCAACGACCGCCGCACCGAGAGACATCAGTTCGACGCTGGGGGTGTAGGCGACGGCGATAATCATGATGGCCCCGAGGTCATCGACGACAGCAAGAGTGAGCAAGAATGCGCGCACCGCGACGGGCGCGCGGGGCGCGACGACGGCGAGCACCGCGAGGGCAAAAGCAATGTCGGTCGCTGCGGGAATCGCCCAGCCCTGAGCGGTGTCTGTGCCGGCGTTGAACACCGTGTACAACGCTGCGGGCAGGACGATGCCACCGAGCGCACCCGCGATGGGAATCGCCGCTGTTCGGACGGAATTTAGTGAACCGCTGGTGAACTCATGGCGAAGTTCGATGCCGACGACGAAAAAGAAAAACGCCAAGAGGAAATCGGCGGCCCATTTGTGGACGGACAGTTCGAGCCCAAAGATCGGAATCTTCGTGTCGACGAATAGGGCGTATGTGTTGCCAATGCCCGAGTTCACCCAGATGGTGGCTACGACCGCCACTGCGATGGTGAGAAATCCGGCCCTAAGTTCCGCGCTGAGAACAGCTTTCGTCCACGCAGAGAGACGTTGGCGGACCATTCCTCACAGCCTAGATTCGACCAGCTGTTCGTGTTGCCACACGAGCCACGGACTGAACGCGAACGGAGCACCCTCAATCGCAGCACGCAGTTTGTCGGGACAGACCCAGCGCCATTCAGCGACCTCGGCGGGCGACGGTTTAGGTTCGCCGGCGACGGTCGCGGCAAAAACTGGACAGATCTCGTTTTCAACGATGCCAGACGCATCGATGGCGCGGTAACGGAAGTCGGGAAGGGCTGGCCGAATGTCGCGAACCGTGATGCCCAATTCTTGCTCGGCACGTCGGCGTATCGCATCGTCCATCGACTCGTCAGGACCGGGGTGACCGCAGAAGGAATTTGTCCACACGCCAGGCCACGTGAGTTTTGTCAGGGCTCGGCGGGTGATGAGAATCTCGCCTGCGGCGTTTGTCACGTGGCACGAAAAAGCAAGATGCAGCGGGGTATTGGTGGTGTGAACGGTCGCTTTCGGTGCGGTCCCAACGCGTGAACCGTCCTCGGCAAGGAGGACGACCAGTTCTTCTACAGAGCTCATTGGTACTCAGGCTATCCTGAGATAGTGCCGTTGGAAAAGACCCTTAAGTTCGTGGCGAAACGATGACTCGCCTCGCCCTCTACAGTCGCGTTGCCGAACGCTCGGCATCACTCGTCATCCGCGAATACTCGACCTCGTTCGGGTTGGCGTCCCGTATCTTGTCGGCGGGATCGCGCCAACATATCGACAACGTTTATGCGCTCGTTCGCCTGGCTGACGAAATTGTCGACGGCGTCGCGGTTGAGGCTGGGCTGACGACGACCGAGGCCGGTCAACAGCTCGATGCTCTCGAATCGGATACGTACCGAGCGATGGAAACCGGATATTCGACGAACTTGATTGTCCACGCATTCGCACTAACTGCCAGGGACGTCAAGATTCACAAGGACATTGTCGAACCGTTTTTTACGTCAATGCGAATGGACCTTTCTGACCGCGTCTATACCCAAGAATCGTTCGACACGTATGTCTACGGTTCTGCCGAAGTTGTCGGTTTGATGTGTCTAGCCGTTTTTATTCGCGACGAAAAGCCTGACCCTGAGACAGCGCGAACGCTGTACAACGGTGCACGCGCTTTAGGTGCGGCTTTTCAGAAGGTCAATTTTTTGCGCGACCTCGCAGCAGACGTCGACGACCTGGGCCGATCGTATTTCCCCGGCGTGACGATTGCCGCGTTCACTGAAGAGGACAAGCACCGTTTGTGCGATGACATCTCGGACGATTTGAACGCTGCCGCACGCACAATTCCACTGTTGCCCCGCGACGCGGCTCGAGCCGTCGCACTCGCGCACGGACTTTTCGGCCGACTCAACGCGCGGATTCGCGCGACTTCGGCCGAGACGGTGAAATCGACACGCATCCGCGTGAACGACATCGAAAAACTCGCCATTGCCGCGCGCGTCATCGTTCGCGGAGGAAAGTAGACCCATGACCCAGAAACACGTTGTCATCATCGGGGCCGGTATCGGTGGACTCGGCGCAGCGGGGCTCCTTGCCAAAGACGGATACCGCGTCACCGTTCTCGAATCGCTGCCTAATGTCGGAGGGCGTGCCGGGACCTGGTCAAAGGACGGATTCCGATTCGACACCGGCCCATCGTGGTACCTCATGCCCGAAGTATTCGACCACTATTTCCGTCTCATGGGCTCGTCGAGTGCAAAGGAACTCAACCTCAGCCTGCTCGACCCGGGTTACCGCGTGTTTTTTGAGCCCGACGGCACCAAGGATGCCGACCACGTTGACATCGAGGTCGGTCGCGACAAGAACATCGCGTTGTTTGAAAAGATTGAGCCGGGCTCAAGCGCCAAAGTGGGCACGTACCTTGATTCCGCGACGGAAACCTACGAGGTCGCGAAAAAGTATTTCCTGTACTCGTCGTTCCAGAGCCTGCTTCCGCTGTTCAACCGCGAAGTTGTTGGGCGCCTCGGTACGCTCGTCCGCTTGCTGACCGGGACGATTTGGTCGTTTGTCGGTCGTCACGTGAAATCGGCGCGAGCACGCCAGATTCTCGGCTACCCCGCCGTCTTCCTCGGTGCGAGCCCGTTTAACGCCCCCGCAATGTTCCATCTCATGAGCCACCTCGACCTCGTTGACGGCGTTCTTTACGCGCAGGGTGGATTCACGCGCGTGATTCATGCGATTCGCGACCTCGCCACCAAGGCGGGAGCCGAAATTCACACGAATTCACCGGTCACGGGCATCACGGTCGATCGCGCCAACGGCGCAAAGGCCACGGGCGTTACGTACCGCGATGCCAAGGGCATCAACCGCACACTCGAGGCGGACATCGTTGTTTCGGGCGCCGACTTGCACTTCACCGAAACGCAGCTCGTTCCGAACGACCTCCAGACGTTCCCTGAGGCCTGGTGGGAGAACAAGACACCGAGCCCCGGCGCGGTGCTGATGTACCTGGGCGTCAAAGGCAAACTGCCCGAGTTGCTGCACCACAGCCTGTTTTTCACCGAGGATTGGGACGACAACTTCTCGAAGGTGTTCGCCAAAAACCCCACCATGCCGAATCCCGCGTCGTTCTATGTGTGCAGGCCGTCCGCGACGGACGACAAGGTCGCCCCGAAGGGCCATGAAAACATCTTTGTTCTTGTCCCCTGCCCCGCCGACGTCTCGCTCGGAAAGGGTGGGCTCGACGGAAAGGGTGACGCGACAATCGAGGAAATCGCCGACCGAACCATCGACGACATCGCGCAGTGGGCGGGAATCCCCGATTTCCGCGACCGTATTGTTCTTCGCCGAACGGTTGGACCGGCGGACTTCCAGAACGACCTCAACTCGTGGAAGGGCAATGCCCTCGGACCCGCCCACACACTCATGCAGAGCGCGGTGTTCCGCGCGGGGAACGTGTCGAAGAAAATCGACGACCTGTATTACGTGGGGTCGGGAACCGTCCCCGGAATCGGACTCCCGATGTGCCTCATCTCGGCCGAGGTTTTGCTCAAGCGCCTGCGTGGCGACGTGTCGGCGACGCCACTTCCCGATATCGAGATTGGTCGCTAGTCAGCGGACGAATTTCGGCCGAAGCGGGATCATCAGCAGGAGTCCGGCAATTAGAACGACGACTATTCCGAGAATGCCCCAGTAGTCAGCGCCACCCAGTGTCACGAACAACGCGAACAATGCGGGTGTGATGAACGAAATCGCACGTCCTGTCGTCGCGTACAGGCCGAAGAGCTCTCCCTCGCCACCAGCCGGAGCGAGGTGGGCGATGAGAGACCGGCTTGCCGCTTGTGCGGGACCGACGAACATCGTCAACAACAAACCGAAGACCCAGAAGACCATTGGGCCGCCGTCGTGCAGGATGAACAACATCGTCCCGGACACGATAAGCCCCGCGAGGGATCCGATGATGACACCTTTAGACGAGAAGCGATCGTCGAGGACCCCACCAGCGAATACGCCGAGGCCCGCGATGAGGTTGCCTCCGATGGCAAAGAAAATCACTTCGGTGTCGGATAGGCCAAAGACTTTTCCTGCGAGAATTCCGCCGAACAGAAAGACACCGGCAAGTCCGTCGCGATACACGGCGCTCGCCAGAAGGAAGTTGAACGTCTGCGGAGCGTTTTTCCATAGACCAAAAATCTTTCGGAACAACTTTGCGTACGAGCCGAATATTCCGAGTTTTGCGTCGGGGTCAACCGCGGTGTTCTCGGGAACAAACAACAGCACCGGAATCGCGAAGATTGCCGACCAGACGGCCGCCAACAGGGCGATGAAGCGAATGTTCATGCCACCCGCTTCTGTCACTCCGAACCAGTAAGGTTCGGCGAGGACGAAGCCGAGCAATGCGATGACGAGGACGACGATTCCACCGAGATAGCCGAGCCCCCAACCGAAACCGCTGATGCGCCCGATGTTGCTGGGGGTGGAGATTTGGAGGAGCATCGCGTTGTAATTGACGTTCGCCATCTCGTAAAACACGCTGGCAACAGTGATGAGAACGAGACCCATGATGAAGAAGTCGGGCGTGCCTTCGACGAAGAACATCGCGAAAGTTGCCACAATCACAACGAGAGTATTGATTCCCAGCCAGCGACGACGACGACCACCCTGATCGGTGCGCTGACCAACGATGGGGGCAAGAATCGCAACGACGACCCCACCAATGGCGAGCGCCCACCCGAGGTTTGCTGTCAGCGCCGAACTCGCAGCGTTGTACACCCGTTCTTCGAACCCGCCTTCGATAGTGACACCAGGCCTCGGCTTGTAGGCCGCGACAACGTCGGGATCGATGAAATAGTCCGACACGATGTACCGCGCGAACACGAACGTTGTAATGAGAACAGAGAAAGCGGAAGTTCCCCAATCCCAGAGTGCCCACGAAATCGTCTGGGTGAGCGGAGTCTTGCCGCGGGCTTGATTAACGGCGTTGTTCGTCATGGCACAACGCTAGTGCGTGGCGCGTGAATTTGGGACGTACCGTGCGGAAACCTTTGGATGTGAGCGACACGCGCTCAAGTTTTTCACACTCGATTTGACAAAGTAATGCACAGATGTCAAACTTGACACAACGCGACTCAAGTTGTTAGTAAAACTGGCGGCTACCGCGAAACTTTCACATCAAACCGAAACATCGCCGGCAACGGCGGGAAGGAAAGACACAATGGCACGAGCTGTTGGAATTGACCTCGGAACGACCAACTCGGTCGTCGCGGTCCTTGAAGGCGGAGAACCCACCGTCATCGCTAACGCGGAGGGATTCCGCACCACTCCGTCGATCGTCGCATTCACAAAGGACGGCGAGGTGCTCGTCGGTGAAACCGCAAAGCGCCAGGCCGTCACGAACGTTGACCGCACCATCGCGTCCGTCAAACGACACATGGGAACCACGTGGACGCAAGACGTCGACGACAAAAAGTACACCGCTCAGGAAATCTCGGCGCGAATTCTTGGCAAGCTCAAGCGTGACGCTGAGACCTACCTCGGCGACAAAGTGACCGATGCGGTCATTACCGTTCCCGCGTACTTTAACGACGCCGAACGCCAGTCGACGAAAGAAGCAGGCGAGATCGCCGGCCTCAATGTCCTGCGCATTATCAACGAGCCCACCGCCGCTGCACTCGCGTACGGCCTCGACAAGGGCAAAGAAGACGAACTCATTCTCGTGTTCGACCTCGGTGGTGGAACGTTCGACGTGTCACTCCTCGAAGTGGGCAAGGATGACGACTTCAGCACGATTCAGGTTCGCGCAACCGCCGGTGATAACCGACTTGGTGGCGACGACTGGGACGCCCGCATTGTCGATTACCTCGCAAAGCAGTTCAAAGAGACGACCGGTGTTGACGTGTCGGGCGACAAAATCGCCAAGCAGCGCCTGAAAGAAGCGGCCGAACAGGCGAAAAAGGAACTCTCGTCGTCGATGAGCGCATCCGTACAGCTTCCATACCTGTCCCTCACCGAGAACGGCCCCGCCAACCTCGACGAGACCATCACACGCGCCAAGTTCGAAGAACTCACCGCCGACTTGCTGCAGCGCACGGCCAAGCCCTTCCATGACGTCATTAAGGAAGCAAAGATCAAGGTCGCCGACATTGACCACGTTGTTCTCGTCGGTGGATCGACGCGTATGCCGGCTGTTGCCGAACTCGTCAAGAAGTTGGCTGGCAAGGAAGCGAACAAGGGCGTCAACCCCGACGAGGTTGTTGCTGTTGGAGCATCGCTCCAGGCTGGTGTTCTCATGGGTGAGCGCAAAGACGTTCTGCTCATCGACGTCACACCGCTGAGCCTCGGAATCGAGACCAAGGGTGGAATCATGACCAAGCTCATCGAGCGCAACACGGCCATTCCGACCAAGCGATCCGAGACCTTCACGACCGCAGACGACAACCAGCCGTCCGTATCGATTCAGGTGTTCCAGGGCGAGCGCGACTTCACTCGCGACAACAAGTCGCTCGGAAACTTCGAACTCACCGGAATCGCCCCAGCTCCCCGAGGAGTCCCGCAGGTCGAGGTCACATTTGACATTGACGCCAACGGAATCGTCCACGTGTCCGCCAAGGACAAGGGAACGAATAAGGAACAGTCGATGACAATCACTGGCGGTTCCTCGCTGTCAAAGGAGGACATCGAGCGCATGGTTCGCGAAGCGGAAGAACACGCCGCCGAGGACCACGCTCGTCGGGAAACCGCCGAGAAGCGCAATGTCGCCGAACAGATGGCGTACTCGGTCGAGAAACTGCTTGAAGACAACGACGACAAGCTCCCAGACGACGTCAAGTCCGAGGTGCGAGCCGACGTCGACGCACTCAAGACGGCGCTCGCTGGAACCGATGACGCCGCTGTGGATGCTGCTGTCGAAAGGCTCCAGGCCAGCCAGGGCAAGCTCGGTGAGGCGATCTATGCGAACCAGGGCGACGCCGCGACCAACGAGGCCCCGGAATCAACCAAGGACGATGAGGACATCATCGACGCCGAGGTTGTCAACGACGAGGAACCCGCGTCGGAAACCACCGACAAGGACTCCGCCAAATAACCATGTCGGACAACGAACAGAACAACGACGAACAGGTTCCCCCCGCCGAACCGGTCGAGGACTCTAGCGAGGAATCGACCGAAGAGGCGGGGCAACCTAGCCTCGCGGACGAAGCGGCTGAACAGAACGCCGAGGAGCTCCTCGAGTCGATGCTGGGCGAGGTCGAACGGAACCTGGTCGAGGAATACCGCGACCGCGCCGCTCGCGCCGAAGCCGAACTTGCGAACTTCCGCAATCGTGTCGAACGTGATCGCGCCGCTAACCGCGACGCCGTCATTGCCGAAGTGATTCGCGCCGTGCTCCCCGCGATGGATGACCTTAATCGTGCCGAGTCGCACGGAGACTTAGCTGGCAGCCCGCTCGAAATAGTGGCGCAAAAAATCCGCACCGGCTTTGGACGATTCGGACTCGCTGCGGTTGGCGAGGTCGGCGAAGCGTTTGACCCGAACCGTCACGAAGCAATCGTGAAACTTCCCACCGATGGCGCGACGAGCGAAACCGTTGCTGACGTTGTCGAAGTGGGCTACACACTCGGTGATCGACTGATTCGACCTGCCAAGGTCGCCGTCGCCGCACCGGCGGAATAGTCGAAGGAGGGACGCAATGGCAAGTCAAGACTGGTTTGACAAGGACTTTTATGCCGTTCTCGGCGTCTCGAAAGACGTGTCGGATGCGGAACTGAAAAAGGTGTACCGAAAGTTAGCCCGCGAGTTCCACCCCGATTCGAACCCCGGTGATGCGAAAGCCGAGGCGCGATTCAAGGAAATCAGCGAGGCCTACACCGTCTTGTCCGACCCCGCTTCACGCCAGGAATACGACCAAATTCGCGCGATGGGCGGCGGTGCCCGTTTCTCGTCGGGCGGCAATGGTCCCGGCGGTTTTGACGATGTGTTTGGAAACATCTTCGGTGGCGGTGGACGGACGCGCTTTCAACAGAGCCCCGAAGACATCTTCGGCGGAATGTTTGGCGGCGGTGCCGGCGGATTCACTGGACAGCAACGATCGAGTACCCGAAAGGGCGCTGATCTCACGGCGAACATCACGATTGACTTCCGTACCGCGATTCAGGGTGGAGAGGTCAGTCTTGACCTTCGTGGAGCCAGACCGCTGCAAATCGCAATCCCCGCTGGCGTCAACGACAAGCAAAAGATTCGCGTGCGCGACAAGGGCGAACAATCGATGACGGGTGGGGCCTCCGGCGACCTCGTCATCACCGTCACGGTTCGCGACCACCCCGTCTTTGATCGTGACGGAGACAATTTGCGCGTTGATATTCCGATCACGATCCCCGAAGCGATTCTGGGCGCGACAATCGAGGTCCCGACCCTCGAGGGGGACAGGGTCAAAGTAAAAGTCCCAGCGAACACCCCGAGTGGCCGCGTTTTGCGGGTTCGCGAACGTGGAGTAAAGGTAAAGGGAAAGCGCGGCGATTTGCTCGCGACGATCCTTATTGTCACGCCCGACCTGATTTCGGACAAGACCAAGAAGCTCGTAGAGGAATTCAAGACGCTCAACGACGTTCACAGTCCGCGCGAAACGCTGTATAGCAAGGCGAGCCTTTAGGGGGGACTGTGTTCACCGAAGACGATCCAATTTTTTCCATCGCCCATGCGGCAGAACTCGCGGCGATGCACCCGCAGACGTTGCGACAGTATGACCGGCTCGGACTCGTGTCACCGGGCAGAACCGCCGGCCGTACTCGTCGCTATTCGATGCGCGACATCGTCCAATTGCGCGAGATTCAGCGTCTCTCGAACGAAGGCCTCAATCTCGAGGGGATTCGCCGCATCCTTGAACTCGAAAACACCGTCACCGACCTAAATCACCGAGTTCGCGAGCTCGAATCGATGCTTGCCGACGCCATGATTGCGCGTCCGGGAAGTCGCGTTTTTGCTGCCGGTAAGGGTGGCGAGGTCGTCTCACTTCGAGCTGGAACTCGCTCGCAAAAGCCCAACCAGGTCGTCGTCTGGCGACCGTTTCCGTGGCGCGAACGCTAGGTAATAAGGAGAAAAATGGCCAACATGCAAGGCGCTCCCTCCTCGCAGGAAGAGCAGAAATCCGCACTCGAACAGTATGGAGTGAATCTCACCGCGATTGCCCAGACCGGAAAACTCGATCCCGTTATTGGGCGTGACGCCGAGATTCGACGCATCACCCAGGTGCTCACGCGCCGAACCAAAAACAACCCTGTTCTCATCGGTGAACCGGGCGTCGGTAAGACGGCTGTTGTCGAGGGACTCGCACAGCGCATCATTGCCGGCGATGTGCCCGACAGCCTGAAGGGCAAGCAAATCGTCTCGCTCGACCTCGCCGCGCTCGTCGCCGGGGCAAAATACCGAGGGGAATTCGAGGAGAGGCTCAAGGCTGTCCTCAAAGAGATTGACGAGTCCGACGGTCGTGTCATCACGTTCATCGACGAACTCCACACCCTCATGGGCGCGGGCGGCGGAGAAGGCTCTGTAGCGGCCGCCAATATGCTCAAGCCGATGCTTGCACGCGGCGAACTTCGACTAATCGGTGCCACGACTCTCGACGAGTACCGGGAGTACATCGAAAAGGATGCGGCGCTTGAACGCCGATTCCAACAGGTTTATGTCGGCGAACCGAGCGTCGAAGACACGATTGCCATCCTGCGCGGTCTTAAGGAGCGGTACGAGGCACACCACCGAGTCGTTATCGCCGACAGCGCTCTCATTGCCGCCGCGACAATGTCGAATCGATACATCACGTCTCGTCAACTCCCGGATAAGGCCATCGACCTCATTGACGAAGCCGCGAGTCGACTCAAAATGGAAATTGAGTCGTCACCCGTTGAGATTGACGAATTGCGTCGATTGGTCGATCGCCTCACCATCGAAGAACTTGCGCTCAAGAAAGAGAAGGACGACGCATCGAAGGATCGCCTGTCAAAACTGCGTGGCGAACTCGACGAGAAGCGGGCGGCACTTTCTGAACTCCAGAAGCGTTGGGAAGCCGAAAAAGCGTCGCTGCAGGGTGTTGGTGACCTGATGACGAAGCTCAACGAAGCACGAATCGACCTCGACCTTGCCATGCGCGAAGGGAATTACGAAAAGGCCTCGAAGCTGAATTACGAAGCGATTCCTGGATTCGAGGCCGCGATTGCTGCCGCCGAATCGGGTCAACAAATTGGCGATCGAATGGTCAACGACCGTGTGACAGAGGACGACATCGCGGCTGTGGTCGCCGCGTGGACTGGGATTCCGGTCGACAAGCTGACCCAGGGCGAAACTGAAAAACTGCTCAGCCTTGAAAAGGAACTCGCGAAGCGACTTGTGGGGCAAGAGGACGCTGTCCGCGCGGTCTCTGACGCGGTCCGCCGTAGCCGCGCCGGTGTCTCTGACCCGAACCGCCCGACTGGCTCGTTCTTGTTCCTCGGACCGACCGGCGTCGGCAAGACCGAACTCGCTAAAGCACTCGCCGACTATCTGTTCGACGACGAAAAAGCCCTGATCCGAGTCGACATGAGCGAATACGGCGAGAAGTTTTCGGTGTCTCGTCTGATTGGTGCGCCTCCCGGATATGTCGGATTCGAACAGGGCGGGCAGTTGACCGAAGCGGTGCGCCGCCGCCCGTATTCCGTCGTTCTTCTTGACGAGGTTGAAAAGGCTCATCCCGAAGTGTTCGACCTCTTGCTGCAGGTGTTCGATGACGGCCGTCTGACCGATGGTCAGGGTCGCACGGTCGACTTCCGGAACACGATTTTTATTCTCACGTCGAATCTCGGCTCAAACTTCCTCGTCGACCCTGAACTGTCGTGGGAAGACAAGAAAATCGCGGTCAACGAGACGGTTCGGCAGGCGTTCAAACCCGAGTTCGTCAATCGTCTGGACGATATCGTCGTGTTCGCGCCACTCACCAGTGATGACCTTCAGCGTATCGTCGACATCACCGTGGATCGACTGGCTAACCGATTGGCTGATCGCCGCCTCACTCTCGGGGTCACGCCCGGTGCGCGCCTGTGGTTGTCCGAACGCGGGTATGACCCGATCTACGGCGCTCGCCCGCTTCGCCGACTGATGCAACACGAGATCGATGACCGACTTGCAACCGCGCTTATTGCTGGGAACATTTCCGACGGTGACGCGGTTGTGGTTGATGTGGCATCCGATGGCGATTCACTCACCGTTTCCCGCAACAACCCCTAAACCACCCGAACCGACAAAGGACACCATGAGCAAGCGAGCAGTCACCGAGTACCCCATCCACGACATTCTGGCCACCCGCTGGAGCCCGCGTTCGTTCGACCCGACCGCTGTCCTCACCCCCGCTGACCTCGGCCCGGCGTTTGAGGCAGCCCGTTGGGCACCGTCGGCGAACAACCTGCAGCCGTGGCAGTTCATAGTCGGTTATCGCGGTGACGAGACGTTCGCCAAAATCGCGGAGGATCTTTCCGGTTTCAACGCGGGGTGGGCCCCCGACGCGGGAGCGCTCGTCGTCGCCGTCACCAACACCATCACTGCATCCGGTCGAGACAACGCCTATGCGCGCTATGACCTCGGTCAGTCGGTAGCGCACTTCACCATCCAAGCGACGGCAGACGGCCACATGACTCATCAAATGGGCGGGTTCGACATCGACGCGCTCACCGTTGCTCTCGGAGTTTCAGAGCCCTGGGAAATTGTGTCTCTCATCGCCGTCGGTGCACTAGGAGACCCGAACAAACTGCCCGAAGATCGGCGCGAAGCTGAAACCGGTCCGCGGGCCCGCAAGCCGCTGACAGAGGTCGTGCGCTAGTTCGTTGACCTCTGGCCGCGATTGGCTTAGCCGAGCAAGGCCTTGTCGAGGAGCGCGAAGAGCGCCGACTTCATGTCGTCGCGATTCGTGACGGGGAACGTCCACGGGATCGAAACCTCGCGGGTCTCGCCGTTCTTTTCAATCGAGAAAACGCCGGTTGATTCCGTGATGTCGATTAACATCACGGTCGATTCAAGTTCTGCTCCGGCCAGTTTTTCTGCCATGAATCGCATGTGGTCAGCCATTGATGGGTCGTTCATGTAATCGCAGACGCCGCGGACATCGGTGGGGTCTAGAGCCATGGTTCGTTTTCCTTTCGTCGGTCACCAAAACATCGGACGGTCGTCGTCCTCGTCCGCTCCGCCAATTTCGACAACGACGGGAACGTGATCGCTCGGTAGTTCACCCTTGCGCTGATCGCGGTCGATGAAGGCGTCAGTGACATTCGCCGCAAACGCTGGCGAACCCAAGATGAAGTCGATACGCAGACCCTCATTCCGCGGGAAAGACAGGTTTTTGTAGTCCCAATAGGTGTAGCCCTCGGGTACGCGAGGTCGAACGCAGTCTGTCAGGCTCATCGCCTCGAACTTTGCGAAAGACTCGCGTTCGACCGGCGAAATGTGTGTCGACAAACCAAGGACCATCCGCGGGTCACCGCAGTCTTCGTCGAAGGGCGCGATGTTGAAATCCCCCATTATTGCAAGCTGATCAAAGGTCGTCATCTCGGATCCGGTCGACGTTCGCAGCGCCTCAAGCCACCGCAACTTGTATTCGAAGTGCGGGTCGTCGAGTGACCGTCCGTTCGGAACGTACAAGCTCCAGAGACGAACCCCATCGACGGTGACGCCGATCGCGCGAGCCTCGAGTGGCGGGTCGTCCCCGTCGTGATCTTTGGCAAACCCGGGCATCCCGTCGAATCCGATTGTGATGTCCGTCATGGGGAGCCTCGAGACAAATGCGACACCGTTCCACTGTGACAACCCGTGGCACGCGATGTCGTAACCGGCCGCTTCGAGCGAGGCCCGCGGGAACTGGTCGTCGCGGCACTTTGTCTCTTGCAGAGCGAGCACATCAATGTCGCTCGCGCTCAACCAGTCGACGACGCGATCGACTCGAGTTCGAATCGAGTTGATATTCCACGTTGCAATGCGCACGAGTGCGAGTTTAGGCGTTCGATAAGGTTAAGGAATGACCGCCGACCGCTCGCAACTCGCGTCTCTCATCAAGGACAACGCAGTTTTTTTCGGTGATTTCACGTTGACGAGCGGCGTGAAGGCGACCTATTACATCGACCTTCGTCGGGTCAGCCTCGACCACCGCATCGCCCCACTGATCGGTGACGTCATGGTCGACCTCATCGCGGATATCCCCGACATCGCCGCTGTGGGTGGACTCACCATGGGCGCTGACCCGATTGCGTCGGCTGTTCTGCACCGGGGTGTCCTGAAGGGCAAAAGATACGACGCGTTCGTTGTTCGCAAAGAGCCCAAGGACCACGGTCGCGGCAAGCAGGTCGAAGGCCCCGACCTCGAGGGCAAGCGAGTCATCGTCCTCGAAGACACGTCAACGACGGGTGGGTCGCCGCTCGCGGCTGCGGCAGCCCTGGAAAAGGCGGGTGCGATAGTTGTCGCCGTTGCTGTTGTTGTGGACCGAAACACGGGTGCAAAAGAAATTATCGAGGCCGCCGGTTACGAATATCGTTCGGCGATTTCACTGAGTGATTTGGGGTTGCAATCATGACCGACAAGGACAACGAAGACTCCCGCGACGACGTTGATTGGCTCAAAGACGCGTTCGATCGCGC